>CAYQJY010000015.1:0-17672 GCA_964418005.1 uncultured Candidatus Peribacteria bacterium | reverse complement strand
GTTCCTCTCGCACATTTCGGTCACGTTGGGACTGCTTACTGATGAATCACCGAAGAAAGCCACAAAAAAGGCCACAAAGGCTTCCCAGAAGGCAGATTCTACTGTAGAAACATCCGGCTCCACGAAGAAACCGACGACGCCGAAGAAGCCGAAGATACCGAAGAAAGACGGCTCCCCGGACTCCTCTGTATCCTCGGCCTCCTCGGCTTCCTCTTCTCGCTAACCTATGGGTCAGAAAGTAAACCCCAACGGCCTTCGCATCGGGATCATCCGATCCTGGCCCTCCACGTGGTTTGCAGAAGGAAAGACGTTCCGCGATCAATTTTTGCAGGACATTCAGATCAAGCGCTTTATCCGCGCCAAATTCAAGGAATCCGGTATTAGCGAGATCCTCATAGAACGCAGCAAGAAGACGCAAGTGACAATCAAGAGCAGCAAGCCGGGAGTGATGATCGGCAAGCAGGGCGCTGCGATCGAAGATCTCCGCAAGGAACTCGACAAGAAGTTCGGCGGATCGTTCCACATCGAGATCCAGGAAGTCCGTAACCCCGATGCCGATGCAGAAGTGATCGCCGAAAACATCCAACAGCAAATCGAACGTCGTATGCCCTACCGCCGCGCTGCCAAGCAGGCGATCGAGAAGGCGATGGCTTCGGGCGCACTCGGTGTGAAGATCGGCCTCTCGGGTCGTCTCAACGGTGCGGAGATCGCGCGTATTGATAGCTTCAAAGAAGGCAACATTCCTTTGCAGACCCTCCGCGCGAACATCCAGTTCGCTCGCCGCCATGCCGTCACGAAGTTCGGCACGATCGGTATTCAGGTGCACGTCTACAAGGGAATGGTGTTCAAGAGCACGCAGCAGATGCAGTCGCACTCCCTCACCGCCCCTCAACAGCAGCAGTAAGCACTCCTCCCCATGTTAGAACCCAAGAAAATCACCTGGCGAAAACCCCACCGCATGCGCGGTCGCTGGCATGGGAATGCCCAGAAGGGTGCCACGTTGGCCTTCGGGTCCATCGGGCTCAAGTGCACGGAAGGTGGTGAAGTGACAGCTCGTCAGATCGAAGCTGCCCGCAAAGCAATGACGCACAGTGTCCAACGCGGTGGCAAGATTTGGATCCGTATCTTCCCCCACACAGCAGTAACGCGGAAGGCCGCCGAAGTGCCGATGGGTGCGGGGAAGGGTTCCCTCGAATACTTCTCGACCGTGCTCAAGCGCGGTGCGGTGATCTTCGAGATGGGAGGTCTCTCTCACGACAAGGCACGCGAAGCGCTTCGCCTCGCTGCACACAAGTTGCCGCTCAAGACGAAGATTGTCACCGCCATCGAGTTCTCGAGTGGCGATTCCGTTAAAGCAGCCTAATCCCATGGCTACCATCCCCTCCACCAAAGAGCTCCGATCGATGAACGCCGCAGACTTGCGGACGGAGATCGCCGAGCAGGAGCGTGTGCTCGCCAAGCTGAAGCTCGATGTGGCGAATCAAGGCGAGAAGGACACGGCGAAGGTACGCACATTGCGCCGCGATATCGCCCGCGTCCACACCGTCTTGGGTGAAAAGACCACATCCGCTACAGTCCCTGCCCCGCACGCGCCGAAGGCTGCTGCGAGGACCGCCCCCTCCCCTAAGAACAAATGACGCAGAAAATAGGAGTCATCACGTCGGCCGGAAAAATGAAGGACACCGTCACGGTGACCGTCCACGCGCTGGTGCGCCATGCGCTCTACAAGAAGAGCTTCCGCCAGAGCAAGAAGTTCCTCGTCGATACGAAGGGTGTGACGGATCTCTTCGTTGGGGATGAGGTACTCATCGAAGAGTGTCGCCCACTGAGCAAGACGAAGCACTTCCGCATCAAAGAAGTGTTGAAGCGTGCTGCTCGCGTGAGTGAGATGGCCGACATCGCCGACACGAAGAAGCAGAAAGAAGCTACGGAAGAAGTTTCCTCCTCCGCCACATGATCCAGCAGCAGACCTACCTCACCGTGGCCGATAACACAGGCGCAAAAATCGCCATGTGCATCCGCGTGCTCGGTGGGAGCGGCCGCCGCTATGCCCGCATTGGCGATCTCATCATCATCGCGGTGAAGGATGCGTCCCCGCGCGGTACGGTGAAGAAGAAGACCGTCGAACACGCCGTCGTGGTCCGCATGCGCGGTCTCACACGTCGCA
This sequence comes from uncultured Candidatus Peribacteria bacterium, assembly GCA_964418005.1. Lineage (GTDB taxonomy): Bacteria > Patescibacteriota > Gracilibacteria > Peribacterales > Peribacteraceae > DALYDP01. Next base: position 15,505 of record CAYQJY010000015.1, on the reverse strand, counting down.
AGGACGGTTCCGGCATTCGCTTCGACGACAACGCCTGCGTGATTGTGAACAAGGGCGACCTGCTTCCGAAGGGCACGCGTGTCTTCGGTCCGGTCGCACGCGAACTGCGCGCAAAGGGTTATCAGAAGATCATTTCCCAGGCCCCCGACGTTCTATGAAGATTCATCAGGGCGATCTCGTCCTCATCATTAGCGGCAAGGACAAGGGCAAGCAGGGCACGGTCCTGCGCGTGCTCGCCTCAAAGAACCACCTCGTTGTGGAAGGCATCAACATGCGTACGCGTCATATCAAGAAGACGACGCAGGCCGCGGGTCAACGCATTCAGTACGAAGCGAGTCTCGATGCATCCAAGGTGATGATCATCGATCCGAAGACGAAGAAGCCGACGCGCATCGGGTACAAGATCGACGAGAAGGGGATGAAGAAGCGCATTGCGAAGGCAAGTGGCGACGTGATCGTGAAGGCTGCGAAGACAGCTGCCAAGTCGAAGACCTCCGCAAAGAAAGAAGAGACGAAGGTTGAGAAGAAGCAAGAAGTGGCGAAACTCCCTGAAGCAAAGAAAGCATTCTGGAAGCGTTCTGCCACCGCGAAGGGCGGTGACGACGTGAAAGAAGGCGGTAAAGACGGCGGCGCAGCCGCGCTCCCAATGGCTCATCGCTCCCAAGGCGGCTAATCGTTATGAAATACGCAACCCTCCATCAGCGGCTCCGTGGCGAGATCGCCGACAAGCTCAAGAAAGAGCTCGGCATCACGAACGTGCATGCTCTTCCGAAGCTTCAGAAGGTCATCGTGAACGTCGGTATCAATCGCACGCTCATGGAAGGAAAGGAAATGCAGCAGTTCATCGTCGATTCGCTCATGAAGATCACGGGCCAGAAGCCGGTGCTTCGCGAGTCACGCAAGGCCATCTCGAACTTCAAGATCCGCAAGGGTCTCGTAGTCGGTGCGATGGTCACGCTTCGTGGCAAGAAGATGGAAGAATTCGTCGACCGTCTCATTAGCTACGTCCTTCCTCGCATCCGCGACTTCCGCGGTCTCCCGTCGAAGATGGACGGCCACGGCAACTACGCGATCGGCCTGAAGGATCAGACGGTGTTTCCCGAGATCCCCTCACTCGATCTGCAGAAGTCGTTCGGTATGCAGATTCAGTTCTCCATCAAAGCCGCCAAAGAAGCAGATGCCCGTGCCCTCCTGAAGGCCATCGGCGTACCGTTCCGCCCTTCGCGCAAAGAAGCTGAAGCGGCTGCTTGATTTCTCACCCCCTAGCCCCCACACTCTCCCGCACTCATGGCTCGCAAAGGACTCATTAACAGCTGGCAAGCAAAACTCGACAATGTTCGCAAAGCGAAAGCTGCGGGCAAGAAGGCCAAGCATGCCATCCGCGCCTACAACCGCTGCAGTCTCTGTCACCGTCGCCACGGCTACATCCGCTTCTTCGGCATCTGCCGCATTTGCTTTCGTGAACTCGCCAGTAATGGTGAGATTCCAGGAGTAACCAAATCATCTTGGTGATATGTCACACATGAACGATCCTATCGGCGATTTCCTTACTCGCATGCGCAACGCACAGCGAGCCCACCGCGAGACGTGCATCGCACCGTTCTCCAAGTTGAAGTTGGCCTTGGCGGAGCTCCTCAAGAAACAAGGCTACCTCCAGGATGTTGCGGTGATCGGTGATGAACCGAAGACGGAGATCGAAGTAACGTTCGTTCCGGGGAAAGAAGTCGACTTCGAACGTATGAGCAAGCCGGGACGACGCGTGTATGCAGGAAACGAAGATCTCCGACCGGTTCTCCGCGGGTACGGTATTGCCGTCCTTACGACGAGCCAGGGCCTTATGACCGACAACGAAGCCCGCGAGAAGAAAGTCGGCGGTGAAATTCTCTGTACTGTCTGGTAAGTATGTCACGCATTGGACGCAAACCAGTGGCTCTCCCGAACGGCGTTACCGCCGAGGTGAAGGCAGGCACGGTGCACGTGAAGGGTCCGAAGGGCGAACTCAGCTACGTTCTGCTTCCGCATGTCACGGTGACGGTCGATGGCAGCGATGTTGTTATTACCCGCAAGAGCGAAACAAAAGAGGTCAAAGCTCGCCACGGTCTGACGCGCGCACTCATCGCCAACATGGTGAAGGGCGTGTCCGATGGGTACCAGAAGGAGCTTGAGATCATCGGTGTTGGTTACAAGGCTGCACTCAAGGGCAAAGTGCTCCAGTTGCAGCTCGGCTACAGCCACCCGATTGACTACGCCATCCCGAAGGATATTGAGATCGTCCAAGATGAGAAGAATAAGAACATCCTGCGCATCCGCGGTGCCGATAAGCAGATGGTTGGTCAGGTTGCCGCGCAGATACGCGAACTTCGCCCGCCAGAGCCGTATAAGGGTAAGGGCATCCGCTACACCGACGAATACGTCCGCCGCAAGGTTGGTAAGGCCGCCGCTGCCAAGACCGCTGCATAACCATGTTGACCAAGAAGATCAGCTCCCGGCTCTCCCGCAAGCGTCGCATCCGCGCCCGCGTCTCGGGCACGTCCGCACGTCCTCGCCTCACGGTGCACCGCTCGCTCAAGCAGATCCGCGCCCAGATCGTCGACGATGCATCCGGCACAACGCTCGCATTTGCCTCGACCAAAGAAGCGAAGGCGAAGAACACGGCCGAAGGCGCAAAGAAAGTCGGCACACTCCTCGCAGACAAGGCGTCGAAGGCTGGCGTGAAAGCGGTCGTCTTCGATCGCAATGCCTACAAGTTCCACGGTAAAGTGAAAGCCCTCGCCGAGGGCGCCCGCGAAGGCGGACTCCAATTCTGATTTCTTCCATGGCTAAGACCTCCAATCCAGACCGGCAGGGGCGCAGAGATCGTCGCGATCGTGAACCAAGTGAGTTCGCGGAAACGACGCTGTCCGTCGATCGCGTCACGCGCGTCGTGAAAGGTGGTCGTCGCATGCGTTTCCGCGCCATCGTTGTGATCGGTAACCGCAAGGGCAAGGTGGGTCTCGGTACGGGCAAAGCCAACGAAGTGCAGTTCGCGGTCCAGAAGGCGACGAAGGCTGCCAAGCGCGCGATGATCAAGGTGCCGATCTTCAAAGGAACCCTCCCGCACGATGTCGACGTGAAGTTCAAGGCTGCAAAGCTCCGCCTCATGCCGGCCTCCGAAGGTACGGGCATCATTGCTGGTGGTCCGTTGCGCGTGATCCTCGATCACGCCGGTGTGCGCAACGTGCTCGCCAAGCGCTTCGGTACGGGAAACACGCTCGTGAACGCTCAGGCTGCCATCCTCGCACTCAAGCGCATCAAGCCGCTCAAGGCTGAGCACCAGGCGATGGAGGACAAGGCGAACGCCCCGAAGGAGGCGATTGTCGTCCAGAAGATTAGCAAGGACCAGATCGTCGAAGGCAATCTTGTCGTGAAGCCGAAGCAGGAGGATAAGAAAGCCTAAGGCTGTCTTAATGTCGGACCTGTCCCCATGCTGCTAGCATAGGGTCTATGGTGTTTCTCCTCTTTCTTCTCGGTCTTGCCCTGGTCTTCATTGCGATCGTCATCCAGTGCCTCCCGACATCCGTTCGGGGGCTGCTTCCCGAATCGAGTGAGGATGTGAAACTGCCTCCGTTGTATCTCTGGTCTCTGCTCATCACCATTCTTGCATTCAACATCTTTGCTTACGATGTTGATGTTGTTGCAGTGGGATCCGGTGTATTCATCGCCCTCCTCTGTGTTGCATTGTGGGTTGCATTGCCTGCTGCGAAGAAAACCTTTTTCGCACACGCCAGTACTGCCATCGGTGTGCTCGCAGCGCTCGCATTCGCGTTCCGTGCCAATGAGTTTGTCCAAGCGGTGAATGGGACAGTGGCAATGCTTGCCATCGGCGCATTGCTTCTTCTGCACTCGGTCGAGCGTATCGAGTGGAATGCTGTGTGGTTCCTTCGGACAGTCCTTCTGTATCCCGCCGTGCTCTTTCAGCGCTTACCGGGTGTGATGCGTTTGCTGCGTCCAACGAAGAAACTCTCGGGAATTTCGACGCTCTTTCGTGTCGTTGCTATCACCGTCGTCCTCGTCATCTTCTTCTCGTTCATCCTGTCTTCGGCCGACCCTATCTTCGCGCAGAAAATCGAAATCCTGCAGGAACAAATTATCCCCCGGACGCTGTCGTCTGTTGTTCTTGCGTTCGTGATGTTGATCGGTCTCGCTGCCGTATTTTCGAAAACTTACACCTACAAAGCTCTACCCCTCCGTTTCCTCTCTTGGATCGAGACCGCCATTCCAGTTAGTGCTGTCTGTGTCCTCTTCGCTGTATTCCTGTGGGTGCAGGGGACGTACCTCTTTGCGTCGCATACGATGTTCCAGGCGTTCGGCTTCACTTACGCCGAGTATGTGCGTCGGGGCATGATCGAAGTACTCATTGCGACCTTCTGCGCGGGACTGCTTTCGTACGTCGTATCACTCAAGGAGCGGGAGCTCACGAGTGCGCGTGAAACCGGCATTCTCCAAGCGGTGAATGTAGTCTTGCTGGTCGAGCTCTTCCTTATGCTTGGGTCCGCTCTCAAGCGCGATTGGATGTACATGGACGTCTACGGTCTGACGCGCGTTCGTATCGTCGGCGAGGTTTTCCTTGTGTGGCTTGCGGCGATCGTTGTGCTCTTCGCTGCATTCGCGCTGTGGAAGCGCTTGAACGAAAAGGCAGTGTTTGCCGGCGCGATCACTGTATCGTTTTGTGTCGTTGCGTGGCTGAACATCGTTAATATGGATGCGCGGATCGGATCGGCGGTTCCCCCCGGTGATTTGCGCAGAGATAATTATTACTTGAGCCTGCTTTCGTACGATGCGGTGGGACCCTGGGGTGGGGCAATTGAAGAAACAGCGGCTGACTTCGAAAAAATCCGCACGAAAAACGTGCTGACCTCCGAAGAGCGGACGTTACTTGCATCCATGGCGCTGTCGATGCAGGAGATAGCCGCGAAGCGCGATACCCTGACGGTCGAGCAGAATCTTCTTCGTTCGGATGTCGGCGAATGGACGAGTTTCCGATGGTCCGAGTATCACGCTCTGAACACAATGAACGAGCAGGCGACGGTGTATCGCGACATGCTCAGTTGTCTGAACGAAGAAGTCGCCGATTACCGGACGATCCATCAGCTGGAATTGTCGGAAGAAATTTCGTCGTTGAAGTATGACTACACGCGCCCGTTCGTCGAAGGGTCTATCGTGTACGACGATTTCCCGTACATCTCAGCGCGCGGAGATGAAACCGTCGAATCCTGCCTCTAACGTATGAAAACCGCCCTCCTTGTCATCGCGCAGAGTGGTTACCAAGACGTCGAGCTTGCAGGCACACAGAACGCGTTGCTAGCCGCTGGGTACGAAGTAACGATTGCGAGTAGCGAACCAGGTTCATGTGTTGGGAAGTTCGGTGGGACCGAAGAAGCATTACTTGGTGTGGCGGAAGTGGATGCAACGGTCTACGACGTTCTCGCGTTCATCGGTGGGCCAGGAGCAGGTGGCTTCAAGGATGATCCAGCAATACTCGATCTCATCAGGCGTCGCGTTGCGACCGGAAAGCTCCTCGGTGCCATTTGCATTGCTCCGACAGCACTTGCCGCAGCGGGTGTCTTGAAGGGGAAGAAGGCGACGGTGTGGGACCCTTCGGCAAGCTCAGGGCAGGCTACGCCACCCGACTCACCAAGTGCGTTTCTCAAACAACACGGCGCGATCTACTCCGGCGACGATGTGACGGTCGATGGCATGATTGTTACGGCAAATGGGCCGGATGCGGCGGAGGCATTTGGGAGGGCATTAGCAGAAAGGGGCTAGTTCTAGAGCTAAAATTATAGTTGACAAAAATTCTATAAATTTTAAAATATCCGCAACTTTCGCCGTTGTGCGTGAAGCTCCTGCTCGGGGCATAGCGCCCCCGAAAGAAGTTCATTCACAGCTTCGTTCTGTTCCCCTTTAGGCGTTGGAGGCGCCGATTGATACATAGTCTTTTTTGTGTTTCAGGTTCGTTTCTTCCTAGTTTGCAATGGAGTCTAATTATGAATTTGGCAGGCCTTTTGTTAGGTGGTCGTCCCTCGATGAACGGGCGCGAGCGTTTTCGCACCCAAGGTTCGTCGGCGATCAATCGCAACCGCACCCTTTGGCGCAATGACCCGGTCATGCGTTCCGTGCAAAACGGGGCGTTCAAGACCGAGTTCCTGACGCAGGTTATCACGGCGATGACGCACCAGGGTCAGCTCGGTGTCTTCGTTATCGTCTTCGACGATCAGAAGCGTGAGGTGTGTCACCTCGGTACGGCGCTCACCAACGCGCTCGATCCGCTAGTTGCGTACCGGGCGCACCGTTTGGTGTCGCAGGTGCCGCTGTTCGATGTCAACGATCCGAAGCTTTTCGCTGCCGCCGTGACGGTGGCCGCGCTGGCCAACGGGCTGCTGGACGTCGATACGGGCGTCGATCCCAAGGAGGCGGAAGTGCTTCTCCGGAAGTCGATTGGCGATGTGGCCTACAATGCCGCGATCGTCGACATCCCTATCGACATCGGCCATACCCTGAGCCTGTTGAAGGAGTGGGGTGTGACGGTGTATACGGAATCGATTGCCATTGCGGTCGAGGCCGGCCAAGTCGCGTACGAGGCCGTTGCGAAGTTTGGGGTCGAAAGCCCCGAAAACCGCGCCGCCCGCAAGGCGAAGCGTGAGGAAGTTCTCCTCCCGCTGCGTCCGATCTTCGAGAAGTATCTGGAAGGTCCCGCGGATAACCGTGCGGGCCGGCTGAAGGTACTCGAAGACAACGCGGTTGAGCTTGCGAGCTACGGGTTCCAGGATACCGACATCCTCGTCGGCTGGGCGCTCTACCAGGAGCTCCAGTCACGCGGCGTTGCCGACAACATCCTGGCCGAAACCTTGCTCTCTACCATCGTTGGCATGAAGCCGAAGGGCCGTACGTGCTATGCCGATCGCGCGGCCAACCTGGTCACGCAGTTGCTGGATGAAGATCCCAACTGCCGCGATCAGGTGTCCCTCCGCCGCGAGTTGGCCGGCATCGAGCATGACCTTCATTTCGGCCTCCTGGAGGTCGAGCAGAACGAACTGAGTGAAGTGCTGTCGTAACGACGACAGCCACTCGCTGCATTGCCGTTCACGGTAACGCACGCCGGCCCTCAGGGAGTTGTACTCCCCGGGGGCTTGGTCGTGCCTTTTACTGCCCTTCCGGCAGGAGCAATCCGCCGAAGTGCTGCACCCACACGCCCGACTGCACGCCGACGCCGAGGTCGGTGAAGTCGCTGCTGAGAATTGCGTCGAGGTGGCTTGGTGAATCCATCCACGCTTGCACGACTTCCTCAACGCTACGTTGGCCGCGCGCGAGGTTTTCGCCAAACGAGTATCGCTTTATCCATTCTCGTAAATCGCGTGGGTGCCGATGGAAATGCAGTAATAGGTATTTTCGGGAAGAGGACGAAGAATGATCCGATATCTCCGATCAAGGGAAATGCTCCACAGCCCATCCAGCGGCCCCGACAACTTATGAAGTCGTAAGGACGGATGAAGAATATTTTCTTGAAACAAGCGAATGGCTTTTGCAGTTTTTTTCTTTATCTCATCGGGCAGAGTCTTGTGTTCTTTTTGAAACCCCGGCGAATACAGGACGGTGATTGCGTTCCTCACGGGAGTTCGGGGAGCAGCAGATCGTCGGGGCTAGCCAATATCTTTGCCTTTCCATCGCGGAGATCTTTTTCCGCTTCTTTCCAATTTCGCAGCAATTCTTTCTCGGAAATGTCGGCTGCGAAGTCTTCCTCAATCCGACCGAGAACGTATGCGGTCACGGTAATGCCCTGTTCCTTCGCTTTCTTCTTCAGAATTTTGAGCTTCTTCGGTGGGATGGAAATGCTGAGCACGGAGCGCATGAGCGACGAGGGAAGTGTATGACAATTGTATTACAGATTGTTTGTGAATGCAAGAGGATGTGTATGGGCCGGCTGCAGCGGAGGAGTTTGGGAGGGCGTTTGTGGAGAAGGTGGAGAAATACTGGTTAACGATGCCCACATATCCCCGCATCAATTAGTATACGACGCTCTGTGGAGCTTGTGATTATTGAAGCGAGTTTCTCGTTTTTCGCACGCAGCTCTGCGGGTGTCAGCTTTCCGACGATACCAGGTGGGATGTATGCGGCGATGATTGCAGCACGTTCTTGTTCGGTGATGGTTCGGCCGAGCAATGTCGAAGCGAGTATAATACGTGTATTATCGATAACGCGATTTCGTGATAAGAATTCCTGTACAGCGGTCACATCTTTTTTCGTGGCAAGTGTCACCAAAACGGTTTCGTCCACGTCGTATCCGATATCTGACCGTAATGCTGGCATCGTACGATAACGTCGTGCTCGTTCGTGCGGGGCCAACTTGTGTCGATACTTCCATTCTGTAAATTCCGTGCTATATGGATCCATTTGAATATCGGGAAATATTTGTTGGACCTTTGTGTCCCATGACATTTCGTGTGATCGCTCAACCATGGTGATCCCCGGATAGAGAGGAACCTGTGCTGCCCACAGTGTCGCAAGATAATGATCGGGTTTGAGCGTTGTGTCGAGAACTTTGATATTTGATTGCAATGTAGTGAGGAATCGGCTGATGGCCTGTGTATCGGTTGGGTCAAAGTAGATGACCATCTGACCATTGCCAGAATCAGTGTATCCGTCTATATAAAACTTCATTTGTGCGTTTGATCCCGCAAGTGCTTGGTCAACAATGCGAAATACTTCACTTGTTTGAGCGCTGTGATGAGTGATCCAGATGGTCATTGGCCCCTGCTCTAACGCTTCTGCAGAAAGCGCTTCTCCGTAAAAAATATTAATGCCCGTATTCCCTCGCTCCCCAACGTACCTTCCGTGTTGTGTTTCACGTCCAACCTGCTCCAGGAATGGAGTAGGTGAATTCGAATATGGCACTGTATCGCTCATTCCGCTAGAGGCTCGTGCCCGATGCATTGCTTGGATGCGCGCTTCATATGCTGCAACACGTTCTTGAGTCGAAAGTACAGAGTAGTCCGTTGTCGCTAGCGCTCGACGAACGGGGGCATAACCTTCGGATGCCATTTTTTGTAGCAAGGTGAACTCCGTCAGTGATGCTTGTACTTCGGCAGTGTATTGTTCAGGTGAGATGATATGTGTGGGTGCGATGTCTCTCTTTTTTGATATGGAAGGTGGCGGAGGTGGTCCTTTTCGCTGAGCGTTGGACTGTATGGTCGGTGCTTGATGTGGAGCCGGCGGAAGAGACGGCTTCTTGCGTGACGGAGGCGGTGGGGGCGGCGGAGGGCCCTTTCGCGGGGCGTTGGGCTGTGCGGTCGGTGCTTGATCTGGTGCCGGTGGGAGAGACGGCTTCTTGCGCGGAGGAGGTGGAGGGGGCGGAGGTGTGCCGCAGATAGCGCTTTCGATGAGCAACCGTCGGACATCCGCGTTCGGTATCGCGGTTGCAAGCGCTTCGACCTTTGCCCGCAGTTCCGCTGAGCTGAGGGTTCCGATGGCTCCTGGCAGGGCGTGTGCCGCCAGGATCGCCTCCTGCTCGGCGTCGGAAACGTCGCGCCCGAGCATCGCTTCGGCGAGGGCAATACGGTCGGCGTCCGGCACGTCTGTCGATGCAAGGAATGATCGGACGGTGTCGATATCCCGCGTCTTCGCCGCGTCCATTACTTCTTCCAATCCAAGTACTGCTGCAATGTCCTCGCCGTCTTCCGGAACGCCTTCCGTTGTGGGCTTGGCGACGATCGTGTGTCCGTCGTACGTTTCCGCCGTGATCGTTCCGTGTTCCGTCGCAACGATCGTATATCCTTGCGCGAGGAAGTGCGCCTCAATGTCCGCGGCGGACATGGATGGCGGGTAACCCATCGTGTTTGTGTCGATGGGCGACAGCCCCTTCGCGGATCCCACGATCACCGATGCGAGGAAGCCGAGACGCGTGTCGATGTGGTCCAGCACGGCTTCGGCTGCGCCCTCCCACGCTTCGTCGCCGAGCTCGTCGATCGTCTCGCTGATAATCTTCTTCGCGAATTCCTTCGTATTCGCCGGGAGCGTCGCTGCGTCGTCTCCGATGGTGCTCAGGTATCGCCCGATGCGGTTGGCGATGGAACTGTGCTGTGCCAATGCCTGCGCAAACTTCGCGTTCCGCGCGAGGGAGCCGAGCTCGCTCAGCATATTGCCGCCGATCTTCGAGAGTCCGAGCGTGAGCGCGGTCGTAGCGAACCCGGCGAGGAATTCTTGCACGTAGGGCGATGCGACGTTATGCAAGAACGACATGTCGACGTACTCGCCCTGCTCCGCGTCGAACACCTGCTGTCCGCGCGCGTAGTTGCCGATGCGCGAGCCATCCGTATAGCGGTACTCGCCCTTGGCCGCTCCGCCCCAGTAGTTGTGGTACAGGTAGAGGCCTTCCTTTGCCTCTTCGGCTCCTGCGATGCCGGCCGCGGTGCCGACTCCTGCTTGCATCAGGAGCAAGGGGACGGCCGTGATGCCGGTGCCCGCCGTCATGATCGTCAGCGCCACAATGGCGATGACGGCCGCCGTGATGGCCGCGAGCATGATGAGGCCGTCCTTGCTCAGCCAGGCGTTCCAGGTGTCGGGACGTACTTCCATGGCCGCGTGCACGGCGTGCAACAGCTTCTGGTCGTCGAGCACCTTCACGTAGCCGTCGAGCGCGACGATGCGTTCGCGGATGTCCTGTTCCACGCCGCGTCCCAGGTAGTCGCCCGTCTGGCAGCGCGCGAGTTCGCGCGTCAGGAGCGCGCGCGCTTCCGTCACGGCATCCCTCGTTGCGGCATCTTCAAGGATCGTCTGCATCGGACGAGCGTACGAACGCAGTTGGTCGACGTATGCCTCGCCTGTATTAGCGTTCGCGTCCATCGCTGTTTCCAATAGAAGTTTCATGCCTTGCATATTCGTGTGCAGTTCGCTCGCACGGGATGTGACGTTTTTTGTCGTCGGATGGTTGTCGATCGAGGAGAGGACGTCGGATCCGACTTCTTCGCTTTCCGTTCGCAGACGCTCGGCATCGATTGTTCCTTCGTCCGTGCCGTCCGCGCCCAGGAGTTTCATGGTGCCGTCTTTCCCCATGGTCACTACCTGCAGTTGCGATTTGTCGAGAATCCTCACGGGGTCCATGGTGAGCGATGTCACGGGCGCAACTGTGCGGATGCTCGCATCGGACCGGAGGACGACGCGGGCGTTCGGGTCGCTCCCGAGCGTTCGCTCGAGGAAGCTGCGCGTTTCGGGAGTCGTGTAGATCGCGCTCTCACTTGCACCACCCACGTCGACCTGCAGAGGGGCGAGGAGCCGTGGTTGTTCGATCGTCGCGCCGTTTTGCAGGCGGACAACCCCGGAAGCGTCTTTGAATGCGATCGTGGCGTTCGCGTGCTCGGGTTTCGAGCCGGGCACTTCGAGCAGTATGAGTTCACCGCCGTCGAACGAGCCGAGTTCGCGGATGACTCGTTCGCGCCCGGGAACGTTGCCGAAGAGGATGTCCGAGCCGCGCGGCGTGATGATGCTTGATGCGTGCGCATCCCCACGCATCATGCGTTCGAACGGCGTCATGTGCTTCGTAGTCACATCGTCGGATTGCGCTTCACGTATCTGCTTCCGCCGCGCGCCGTCGATTCCGAGCATATCGACGCGATCGAGATCGTCCACTTCGGGATGTGCGGCGTTGAACGCGTTGAATTCGTCGATCGAAAGCCGCAACGCGTCATCCGCTTTCCCGTCGAGCGCCGCGCGTTGTGACGGGCGCAGCGATTGCCGTTGTTCCTCCGTAGGCTCGAATGGCAGGCCGAACTCCGCGTGCGACGCGAACCGCAGTTGCGTTTCGAGTGCGACGTTGCCGGCGTTCTGCGCGCGGGCCGTGTCGGCGTTGCGCAGCGCGACGTCGAGGATGAGCATTTCGCTTTGTATCGCGCTGGCTTTCTGTTTCAGGGCGTCCGCTCCCGCCGCCATTGTGCGGATCGTTTTCACCGTTTGTGCCTGCAGCTCCGGATACCCCTCCAGGTTGTTGATGAACGAGATGATGCTTTCAAGCGTGGACTTCGCAGCGTCCTCTTTCGCCATGCGGCACAGTTGTACGAGGTGCGCATGCGTTCGCTGCTCCAGCGTGCGCAATTCCTCCTGCGTCGCGGCAAGCGCGTCGTTCTTTTCTTCACACAGCGTCGCCACCCGGCGCTCGATTGCGCTCGAGCCTTCGAGGAGGAAGGCGAGAGGGGAGCGTTCGAACGTTCCGTTCGCGAGCTGGCCGGCGATTTGCGCATCGATCGCAGCTGGTGCGTTGCCGAACAAGGCTCGCGCTGTTTCTTTTGGCAGCGATTGGTACAGTTTCAGCGCAATGCCAAGATTGCGGATGGCGTCCTCGCCGTAGTGTTCGACCGCCGCCGCGCCCATGCGCTGCGCTGCGGTTGCGTCAACGCGTTGGTTCAGGGATCGGATGACGTCGAAGGCGGGACGCGGCGTGAAGGCGGCATTCGCTTTCGTTTCGGCTGCCGCGCGGGACGTTTCGAGTTTTGCGAGGAGTGCATCCACGCTCGCGTTGAACGCGACCGCGCGTTCGACGACGGCATTCGGTTGTCCTGTCCCTCTCGTTAGGCGATCGTGTTCGGCACTGAGCGCGAGCGAAAGATCGGATTCGGATTGCAATACTTGTGCCTCCCATTCACGCCACCCCTCGGTCCGTGCGCGTTTCATGGCGTCAATGGTGTCGAACGATCGGCGGATGCTCGCCTGCATGGCATTCACTTTTTCGATGTAGGTTTTCGTCAATTGTTCCCGTGCGCCATCGTCCATGCCCTGCAGGTCAACGCGGCCGTCTCGCTTTGTATCCAGTGCGTCGATATCGTGTTGCTTTCTTTGAATGTCGTCACCGAATGAGTGCCGGTCTGGGCTGATGGGCGGGGTCATGCGTCGTCGAAGAGGTGGTCGGCTTTTTGCTGTTCATTGGAGCGTTCACTCGTTTCTTCTCCCTGTCGCAACGCCGTTTTCCCGCGTGCACAGAGTGCGTCGATGCGTGCAAGTACGTCGCCGTTTCCCGCGATGACCGCGTCTGTCACAACGCGTTGGCTGAGTGCCTCGACAAATCCGTTCTCGCTCTCCAGGATCGACGAAAGCTCGGACGCTTGGTCGTCGGACAGCGAAGGGAGCGTTGTGAGAAGCGCGGCTGCCCGGTCCGGTGAGAGAAGGACGGAGCGCTGAATTCGATCAGTGAATGTGTGTATGCGAGCGTCGTCCATATATCGATATATTATAGCCGAAAAAGGTCTTTCTCACAATAAATGGCGCTTTCACAGCTTTCGAGGATCACTGCGCTCCTGGTAGGAGCACCCCCCCGAAGTGCTGTACCCACACACCCGACTGCACACCGACGCCGAGGTCGGTGAAGTCGCTGCCGAGGATCGCATCGCGGTGGCTCGGTGACTCCATCCAGGCCTGTACGACTTCTTCCGCGCTTCGTTGTCCGCGCGCGATGTTTTCGCCGAGGGCGTACCCCTTCATGCATTGGCAGTCTGCTGAGAACGATTGTGAGTAGTACTGCACGGCGTCGATACGGTCCTTCAGAGTCTTGCCGTCGGGATCCGTGTGTCCAAAGAAGCCGTCGATATGCATCGCATCGGCGAATGTTTGCGCTGATTGTTCGAGTGCGGCGCTGCGGTTCAACGCAGGTAGTCCCACCTTCAAGCGCTCGGCGTTCACGAGCTCGAGGACCTTCGCCCGAATGTCCTCCGCCGTCTTTGCCCTGGTGATCGTTGGTGTTGCCCACAGAGTCTGTGTGTAGCTTGGATGTTCCTTTTGCGGCGCCGACTCTGCGAACGATGTGAGCTTCTTCCGACTATCCGATAGGAGCACGACGCGTAGTTTCTTCGTCGAGATGACGGTGTAGAGTTGCACCCTGCCAGATGACTGTGCGATCGCCGTGTCCTTCGCTTCCTGCTCTTCAATATTCGAACGCATGTGCAGGAACACTTGCATCGCGATGCGTGCCTCGTCTTGGGTGACGAGACGATCGGGTTCCAGTTTCGTCGGATCTGCGTGTGAGAAGAGTCGGTACGCCTGTTCCGTTCCCACGTACGGTGCATACCACGTGTCGTGCGGGACGTCCGTAAAAGCAAAACGTTTGTTCGTTGGCAGCCCGAAGGAGAGCGAGAGCATCTTCAGGAAGGCAGCGCGGTTTACGGAACCGAACGGTCGAAGTTTTGTTCCGGTTGCGTCTGCAGAAATCACGCCGGTTTTTACTGCAGCGAGCATCGTGGGGGCGAACCAGTCGGTCTCGAGTACATCGATGTACAGGTGCTTCGCCGGTGGATCCGGCAGGGGAGCTGGGCTTGCAAGGAGGATAATTGCCACAGCTTCGGCGCGCGTGAGGTAGGGGCTGACACGCGTGAGGGAGGCCCCAAGTGCCTCGGTCCCTGCCGATGCCGCCATCGTTAGGGCAAACAAGACCGCTGGGATGGCTTGCTGTCGCGGAAAGAAACGCATCAGAATAGTATACCGTAAACCCCCTTTTGGGGCAATTTCCTGAAGAGTGCGGATGTGGCGAGGAAGGGGCGTTTTGAGTTGACCCTCCGCATCGAAACCCCTAGGATTGCGGCCCGAAACACTATGCTTCACTCCCTCCGACCAGCATCGGGCTCACGCCAAAACCGTAAGCGCGTCGCGCGCGGCAATAGCGGCGGCGGTGGAACCACGGCCGGTCGCGGTACGAAAGGACAGCACTCCCGCGTGGGCAAAGGTCGCAAGCATGGTTTCGAAGGCGGTCAGGTACCGCTCCTTCGCCGCCAGCCGAAACTCGGTGGGTTCAAGGCGCCTCGCGCCAAGGAGTACGAAGTGGTGAACCTCTCGTCGCTCGAAGCGCTCGATGCAGGTTCGTACTCGGTGGCCGATCTGAAGCAGAAGCGCCTCGTCCGCAAGGGCGACTTGGTGAAGGTCCTCGGTGACGGAAAACTCAGCAAGAAGCTTCAGCTCGAAGTGCACGCTGCTAGCAAATCCGCGAAGGACGCCATCGCGAAAGCCGGTGGATCTGTCACGATCCTCCGCATCGCCCGCTAATCCTATGTTCCAGTACTTGCGCCAAATCTGGCACACGAAGGACTTGCGCCAGCGCATTCTCGTTACGGCGGCGATCCTCGTCGTCTACCGCGTCATCTCGCACTTGCCCATTCCCGGGGCCGATCCCTTTGCGTTGAACCAGTACCTTGCCAGCCGCAACAGCGGTGGGCTCCTCGGGGTCTTTGCGGCACTCACGGGTGGTGCAGTCGACAACTTCTCCGTCGCCCTTCTTGGTTTGTCGCCCTACATCAACGCTTCGATCATCATCCAGCTGTGCACGGTGATCTTCCCCAAGCTCGAAGCTCTCAGCAAAGAAGGTCAGCAAGGCCAGACGCAGCTCAATCGCTACACGCGCTGGCTGAGCTTGCCGCTCGCCTTCCTCCAGAGCTACGGCTTCCTCCTCCTCATTAACCGTGGAGGTGTCGCCCTGATTGATACGACGTTCCCGGGC
>CAYQJY010000014.1:0-17819 GCA_964418005.1 uncultured Candidatus Peribacteria bacterium | reverse complement strand
ATCAACCACCCGCGCGCACGAGCAACAGCGGTCAGCCGAGCCGGTAACTCGCGAGCCATTGTGGGATACATGTAGAGCGCAGACACCTCAACGATGCGCCATGCGAAAACCAGCGCCAGGACCAAGACGATCAGCGCAAAAATCCGTTTCCCGGAGAGACCGATTTTCCGCATCCCAATGCGCTTCACTTGCTCCAAAAATTGCATCTGCACCCAGAAGGATAGCTTGCTTTTGCCGTGGAGACGCGGCCGAAATTGCATGGGAACTTCGGACAGACGTGTGCCTCGCGGCACCACCGAGAGGAGCTCAAGAAGGATCTTAAACCCCTCCGGCACAATCGACGGACGCGCCTTCTCCCACACAGTGGATCGCACGGCGTAGAACCCACTCATCGGATCCGTCGTTTTGACATTTGGAAGTCGCCGCGCGAGAAATGTCCCCAACGTACTCAACAACCGACGTCCTCGCTTCCATCCCTCTACACCACCGCCTTTGCAGTAGCGGGACGCAACGGCAATGTCGGCTCCTTCTTCTATCTTCTTTCCAAGCTGCGCGACAAGGGACGGATCGTGCTGTAGGTCGCTATCCATGACAACGAACATATCGCCCTTCGCGACGTCGCACCCGTCCACCACGGCAGAGGAGAGCCCTCTCTTCCCTATTCGACGCATCAAACGCAGGTGCGGGTACTGGCCCTTCAACGATTCTGCTATCTCCCACGTCTTGTCCGGCGAGTCGTCGTCGACGACGATCACTTCAAACGGCCGCGCGTACTCATGGACCCGACGGAGCAACTCCGGAAGATTCTCCGCCTCGTTGTATGTTGGAAGAATGAGAGACAAACGCACCTCGACACGCTACCATACACCGGTATGAAAATCCTCGTTTCTGGGTCCTCCGGGACCATCGGCACCCATCTGTGCGACAAGCTTCTCCAACGCGGCGACTCTGTCGTTGGCATCGATATCGCTCCTAATAAGTGGGTTCCGTCAGTACAGGCTGTCACGCATATCGTCGATATGCGCCAGAAGGAGGCGTTTAAGGATGTCCCGACCGACGTCGACATCTTCATTCACCTCGGAGCCAATGCCCGCGTGTACGAACTGGTTGAGAACCCCGAGCGTGCGCTCGATAACTTCATCTCGCTCTTCAACGCGCTCGAATTTTGCCGCAAGAACAGCATCAAGAAATTCCTCTTTGCATCCTCGCGCGAGGGATACGGCAATGTGAAGGCGGACCTCTACAAGGAGGATATGGTCCGCGTCGAAAACTGCGAGAGCCCCTACACCGCAAGCAAGGTCGGCGGCGAGGCACTCGTGCATGCGTACGACAAGTGTTACGACATGGACTGCATCATTTTCCGATTTTCGAACGTCTACGGCATGTACGACGACTCGGAGCGTGTCGTTCCCCTCTTCATCCGTAAAGCGAAGAAGGGCGAAAAGCTCACGGTCTTCGGCGATAAATGCCTCGACTTCACGTACATCGACGACGCCATCAACGGCCTCCTCCTCGCGATCGACAACTTCGACGCGGCAAAGGGCGACACCTACAACATCGCCTACGGGGAAGGGAATACGATCGTGAAGTTGGCCGAGATGATCAACGATTACTTCAAGAGCAAAGGGGGTATCGACCTGAGCAACATCCGCGTCGGTGAGATTTCGCGGTACGTGGCGGATATTTCGAAAGCAGCACAGAAACTGGGTTATGTGCCGAAAACACCATTCGCAGAAGGGGTGATGAAGGCTATCGAGTGGTATGGGAAGAATGCGTAAGAGACAGGAATGCAGAATGCTGAATACGGCATTCCTTATTCCGCATTCCCTGTTCGTCGGAACACATAGTGGTGCGACATCAGGTAATTCCAGACTGCGATCGCACCGATCGCGATCACTTTCGCGGTGATGTCCGGTATGAACAGGAATAGCACGTTCGAAAGAAAAAAATTACCAATGATGGCGGGGCCGTACACGATGTAGTGCTTGAGAAGCTGAGGCGCCCACGCGCCGCTGTGGCGAAAGGTAAACATCTTGTTGACGACGAACACGAACGTCGCTCCCACGATGGACGAAAAGAGGAATCCTGCTTCGGCGGGGACCCTAAGGACACGCGTGAGCAACATGAGCGTCGCAAGATCGATGATCGACCCCATGCCGCCAGCCATGATGAATTTCATCACCTGAGGTGCGTGCGTTTGGACCGTCGGATGGTTAAGGAATCGCTTCATACGCTTAGACGTTCTTCCACCAAGCATTTGTTTTTCGTAATCCTTCCTTGAGTGGCATCCATTCGAACGCTGCGACAAGTTCATGGACCGGAAGATGCGGCTTCGAGCGCGGAGCGACGTCCTTCTGAGGATTATATTCAATAGGGAGCCCCGGCCTCACCGTATCGCGTATGAGCTCGGCAAGGACTTTTACCGTCACAACGTCGTCCGATGTCACGTACTGGATACCAGTAATTTTGGCTTCCACAAGCTGCATAACAACATTCACAAGGTCCTCGACGTAGACGAACGCACGCTCCTGGGACCCATCGCCCCACACGATCATCGCCTCTTTCTTATCGCGCGCTTGGAGCATGAGTGCCGGAATCAAATTCGCGTCTTCGCTGAACGTGTCACGCGGACCGTACGCACCGACTGCACGTACAACAAGTATCGGAAACGTGCGTTGATGTGCCGCGGTAAGCCAGAGCGTTTCGCAGAGTGCTTTACCAAGGATGTAGCCGTCGACGTTCTCCCGTTGCGAAAGCTCAACGGTATCGATCGCTGGTGGAACGTTCGCTGTGCTGAGGAATGTGACAGGGACCGGTGCATTCGCCTCTTTCAGCGCCTCGATGAGCGCCAAGCTCATGCGAACATTCTCATTCGCAACGTCACTCGGCTTCTTCTGATGAAAATCGGTGTTGCGACGGCACCCCGCAAGATGGAACACATGGTTCACACCTGTGGCGAGCTTGGTGCAATACGCAGGGTCACGCAGATCCCCCTCCATCCACTCCACCTCACCCCTGCGCGATGAAAGGGCACGAAAGTTTTGCGCCCTGAGTGGTACGCGGACAGACGCCCCGCGGTCGAGAAGCCATTCCACGAGGAAACTGCCGATGAACCCGGTTCCCCCGGTCACGAGCACGTTCTTGCCGTTCCAGCTGCTCTGCATAAGGAAAGATTATAGTCCCGCTCTCCCCAAGGGAAATCGGCTTCGCTACACTCCCGCCTGTGTCGAACAAACCTGTCCTCTGCATTGTCGGCCTCGGCTACGTCGGCCTACCGCTTGGAAACGCGTTTTCGAAGGAAGGCTATCGCGTGATCGGGTTCGATGTGTCACAAAAACGAGTGGACGAATTGAAGAAGGGGCATGATCGTACCGATGAGCTTTCCGATGCTGATCTAAAGGCAGGACCGGTCGAATACACGACGGATCCTTCGGCGATGAAGGAGGCGGACATCATTATCCTTGCCATCCCGACACCTGTTGATAACGACTTCAACCCGGACCTTACGCTCGTACGCGAAGCATCGAAGACGGTCGGCGCAAATATGAAGAAAGGCGCGATTGTCGTCTACGAATCGACGGTTTACCCCGGAGTAACTGAGGAAATCTGCGGGCCCATCTTAGAAGAAGCATCGGGAATGACGTGCGGCACCGACTTCACGCTCGGCTACTCGCCGGAACGCATCAACCCCGGCGACAAACTCCACACCGTCGCGACGATCGTGAAGATCGTCTCGGGTCAGGACCAGACAACACTCGACATCCTCGCCGAGCTCTACAGCTCGATCGTGAAGGTCGGGATCCATCGCGCACCGTCGATCAAGGTGGCGGAAATGGCGAAAGCGATCGAAAACGCCCAACGAGACTTGAATATCGCTTACGTCAACGAAGTGGCGCTCCTGTGCAATAAGCTCGGCATCCGCACCAAGGACGTACTGATGGCAGCGGGAACGAAGTGGAACTTCCTCCGATTCCAACCCGGCCTCGTCGGAGGGCACTGTATCGGCGTGGATCCGTATTACCTCGTTGAGCGTGCAAAACAGCTGGGCATGACGACGCACGTGATCACCGCGGGGCGAAGTACGAACGAAGGTATGGGCCCGTTCGTGGCAGAGCAGACGATCGCAAACCTCACAATCACAGCAAAAGATGCGAAGGCACTCGTCCTTGGCCTCACCTTCAAGGAGAACGTCCCCGATACGCGCAACAGCAAGAGCCATGATGTCATCAAGGCACTGCAAAACGCAGGCGTGACAGTCGAAGTATCGGATCCGTACGTCGACGACGCACAAATTGCGAAGTATGGATACACAAAGGGCTCAATCGAGAAGGGCGGGTATGACGCAATCCTCCTCCTCGTGCCGCACAAGCTATTCTTTGAGCTCCCCGAAGGCGCTCTCATCAACGCCCTGAAGGAAAAAGGGGTGTTCTACGACCTCAAATCGATCATGGACGATGCGCCGTTCGTCAAAGCCGGTCGAACATACAAGAGCCTGTGACGATCATCTCGCGAGGAGCATTATTACCGCGGTCGCGACACCAACGCCGATGCTCATGGGATCTTTCAAGGTGAAGAGGACGGGGTCGCCGTGCATGTTCCCTTGGTAACCAAGGCGCCACATACGCACTGTCCAAAAGAAGAAAAGTGGGCTGAGGAGGTAGAGAAGGTACGGCTGGGCATAGAGCAATCGAACCTGTTCGCTGCCCGCGTACGCTGCAATGACAATCGAGGAGAGAACACCGCAAACCACACCAACACGCCCGATCCCCACTCGATGGTCGGTATGATACCCGCGCCCAGGAACGTAGCCCTCCGCTCGGCCGCGCAGCTCTGAAAACCGCTTGAGGAGCGCGAGACTAAGGCACATGCACACGGCGAATGATGTAAGCCACGGGGAGTACGGAATGCCGGTTGCCGCATGGCCCATAAAAATACGGATCGCAAACAGACAGGCCAGCACAACGGCATCGATGAGAAAAAGACGTTTGAAGATGAATGAGTAGAGGAGCGTAAGAATGACATACGCCGCAAGCGTGACGTGCGCGACGGGCGGGAGTGTCACAAGCGCGACGCACGCGACGATCAGAAGTAATGGGCACAAGACAAGCCCCCATTGCACAGGCAGATCCCCAACCGCAAAAGGACGCATACGCTTGGTTTCGTGCGCGCGATCGGACGGAAGATCGACGAGATCGTTCAGCACATATGCTGCAGAGGCCGCTGCACAGAACGCAACGAATGCGAGGAGCGCATTCCATAGCACGGGCACGTTCTCAAACGTCAGTGACGTAATGACCGGGACGAACACGAGCACATTCTTCAACCAGTGATGAGGCCTCATCGCGCGAACAACCGTGATCACGTGCGATGGACGATCTTCGAAACTTTTCTCAATGGGGCAGATTCTTTCCGCCGCATGCTCGAGTCCGATGCTTGGGTTCACGACAATAGCCCCACCGCTATGAGCCCATACCTTAAGATCACGATGCTCGTTCCCCGCATACACGAAGGCTTTTTCGCCGTATTTCTTCACGAGCGCATCCGCCTTTGCTGTGCCAGCTAGGTTCACCGATGCATGACTGCCGATCCCCTCCTTGAAAAACGGAAAAAGCGAGGCAATGTGCGTCGCGCTCGATTGATCCGCAGCCGTAACGAGTACGATCTCGCGCCCCTTCGCCGTCTGTTCCCTCAGGTATGAAACGAGACCTGGATGAAACGGCAGCGCGATACGATCAAGTGGCGATGCCTCCGCGAGACGAATCTTGAAGGCCGGACGCCCCCCGATCAGCAACCAAAACGGCAATACAAAGAACATCCATGGCCGAGCACGCAAGAGAGTAATGATTTGCTCCCAAATCGTATTCGTCCGGCAGAGAGTCCCGTCGAGATCGACGGCAATGGGCAGATGCTGCACGACTGCTAGGATACATGCATGAAAGCGTTCTGGCTCGGACCATCGATCGCGGCAGCGTGCATCGCCATCCTCCTCGGAATCATGCTCGCTCCGTATGGCGGGAATTCATCCGCACTCTTCCACTACGGCACCGATCAGGAGACCACAAGCCTACCAAGCGGCTTCGTCGTCCTCGATCTTCCATCGTATGACGGAGCGCTCTACTACCGCATTGCACGGCAACTACCATTCATCTTCTCCCTTGAGGGACGCAGTACCCTCGCAACGATCGAACCGAAGTCCTACGCCTACCAACGCATCCTCCTCCCGGCCGTTGCGGCGATCGTCAGTGTTGGGGATATCGACCTGCTCCCATGGACCTTCCTCCTCGCAAACGTCACCGCACTATTCGCGACGGCATACATCCTGGCGAAGCACGGTCACCATGCACTTGCGATTCTTGCCCTTGTCCTCTGCCCCGCAGCGATGCTCGGGCTGCACTTCTCCCTCGCAGAACCTCTGACGATCTTCCTCCTCACCACCTTCCTCCTTCGCCAAGGGGAAGAGAAACGCGTGAGCCCCATGGACGCGGTCATCCTCTCTCTCGCAGTCCTCGCACGCGAGGTGAACGTTCTTTTTGTCGGCTTCCTCATCGCCTGGCTCTTCTGGCACCGGCGCCCGCTGGGTGCTGCATGGCTCCTCCTCCCACTCGCAGTCTTCGCACTCTGGCACAGCGTCATCTTTTCGATCTTCCACGAGTGGCCGTTCTTCCTCAGTACCGATAAACGCGGTTTCCCCCTCATCGCGATCTGGGAAGTGGTCTCAGGAATGAAGGGTTACAACGCCTATACCTTCTCCTCAATCGCTCTCCTCTTTGGGTTCGTTGTTCCAACACTCTTATGGACCGCATGGCGCGCTGTGCGCGGTGATCACAGCCTTTCAACACTCGGAGCACTCGCCTTCTTACTTCTCATGCTCTGCATGCCGGACCACGTGTGGGGGTCTGTCACGTCAATCGGCCGTGTTATCACCCCCGTCTATCCGTGTGCCGTCCTGGCACTCACGAAGCGCGATTCGTGGCCAGCTCGCGGCATTCTCTCTGCTACACTGCTACTCGGGCTCGGCGTCGGTCTTTCGCTGGCCCTGAATATGCACGTATTCCACTTCGCATGAGCCAGAAATTGAGCATCATCGTTCCCGCGTATAACGAGGGTCGCACCGTGAAGGAGATCATGGATGCCTTGAACGTGAAATGCGCTGATGCACAGATTATCTACGTCGATGACGGCTCGAAGGACGACACCCTTACTATTCTCCGTGCCAACGCCCGACCCCAAGACATCGTCGTCACGAAACCCAATGGCGGAAAGGGTTCGGCCATCCGGGAGGGGCTCGCGAAAGCCGATGGGCAGTACACCGTGATTCAGGATGCCGACCTCGAGTATGATCCTTCGGAGATCGCGTTACTCCTGCAGACGGCGGAAAGCCGCGCCGGCTCCGTCATCTTCGGCTCACGCTTCCTTCGCCCGAACCCAACGATTTACTGGCGCTTCCTTCTGGGTAACAAAGCGGTCACCGCAGTCCTCAATCTGCTCTTTTTCGCACGTCTCACCGACAGTTACACATGCTACAAACTCCTTCCCACTCATCTTTTTCGTTCTCTCAACCTCACAAGTCGCGGCTTTGAATTGGAAGCAGAGATCGCCAGTAAGTGCCTCAAGCGCGGCATTCCTATCCGCGAAGTGCCGATCAGCTACAAACCACGGACGCTCGAGGAAGGGAAGAAAATCCGCTTCAGCGACGCTTGGAAGGGTGTGAAGAAAATGTGGGAAATACGGTGGACAAGACACTCGTAAGGCTCAATTAATGAGCCTCCATATGCGCGCGCCAGGGCTCTCAAACACCTGCTCCCACTTCGTCATGTCGCACATTCCGGTGAACCAAACCATCCGAGAGGGAACATCTGATGCAAAATAATCGATTCCCAGTGCGCGGAATGCCTCAGAGTCACAACGCTCTTCGATTGCTCGTAGAAATGGAATGTTCTCGGGCGGAAACGTATCGACGTTATAATCCGCAATAACAAATCGACCGACGCGGGCGGAGAAAAGAATGACATCACGCATGTCTTCGTCGAGGAAATCGACTCCCAATTCCTGACTGCGTACGTAGAACCGATCGTCAATCGTCGTATGGGTATCGATCCAGTTCGCCATAGCGATGTCACCGGACACTGCATCCTCTAAGCGCTCAATGAGCGGCGGTACTTCGAACCGAAGGGTCGGAAATGTTAGTCGTACACCAAGATAGAGCACGCTCGAAAGCAGCATGCAGGCAGTTCCAACGATTCTCCATATGCGGGGCTGGGAGACAAACCACCATCCTGCCAGCAGCGCACCGAGAGATGTTGCGCCGAAGAGCAACCGCACCATTTCGGATGGGCGATCGTCGAAGGTCACAAGAAACGGCAGAAGAAGATGTGTGATCGCAACGACAATGATGAGAAGTGCAACATAGTTCTTCTGACGAATCGCCAACCCAGCCGTCCACGGCAGTAACAGAACTGGCAGACCGAAGGCGATGAGAACGGCCGGCGACCAGAACGCAAGCCGCGTTCCATCTCGTGCAACGGGCACGCCGAATGAGGGGTCAAAGGACACAGTTCCAGACCCCTCTCCAAGATGAGAGAGAACACCACCTTGCACGAAGGAAATGAGCAAGGCGGGTAGAAGCATGCACACACACGACAACAGCATATGTGCCCCTTGACCACGCGCCCGTGGCGAGCAAAGAAACGCGACACTGCACATACCCGCTCCAAGTCCGAACAGTAATAATCCCGTTTCCATCACGAGCGACAGCGCAGTGGCAACAACAATGCCAAAAATGCTTAGGAGGACAAACCGCATCCGGGACGCGGTCAGCGACTCCATGAAAAGAAAGAACAGTGCGAAAAGCAGCGGATACCCAAGTGCCGTCGATCGCTGTTGAAACACAGTGAACAGCGCATTCGTGACGTTGCTCGCGTAGAGATACACGATCGATCGATAGGGCGAGAAATCAGCACCTCTCGCAACGGACAGCAGGTCCGATACGACGGTCCATGCGTTGAGCCACAATAATCCCCCGCCAGCGAACGCAAGGATTGCACCCCATAATGACTGGCGTCTACCCATCCCAATCTTCCGAGCAATCTCGTACGCGAAGCAGAGGAACCCACCAATGCTGAGGAACGAGAGCAAACCAAACCCTAGTTCGAGCGGTAATCCTGTCAATGCGCGCATCGCCCCGACGAGGAGCTGCGGTCCGTAGTGGTACGCAGCACTATGATCTGGGAAACCAACCTCGCGAACAGGACCGAGGTTTCCCTCAGCAATCGTGGCAGCAAGCGAATACTGAGCCCAGAACCAAGGATCACTCCCCAGCGTTCGCATAACCGAAAACGCACAGACGACCGTCACGGCAAAGAGAAGGATCATTGCACGTTTCTCTTCCCTCTCAGGAATGATCCAGAGTCCCTTTTTTGTTGTGACCGCAAAGCCGATGATGGCAAACACACTATGAAGAAATGCGACGACTGGAAAGACGATGTCAGTCGGCAAGAGCCACCCTAGCGCGTTTGAAAGAACGAGAAATGTAGCAATTCCACCGATGAATCCGAACCCTCTCAAGGCAATTGACCGGTACCCAAGCACCGAACCAAGGAGTATGCCCGTCCCAAAAAACATGGGCGTAAAGAGAACAACGGCGAGGAATGACTGCAACACGATCACAGCCTACACGATCCTACAGCCGTTCGTAGACTGTCACAGGCTCCCCCCACACTGTCAGCGATGTCACACGCTTCAGCTCCAGCGTATCAATAAAGCTCCAGAGTTGTATTGGTGAAAAGGTACGCATACTCCGCATACCAATGATCGGGCTCAGCCGATCAGCAGGCTGTTGAACGAACTCGACGGCATTGTCCCCCACCAAAACGTATCGCGTGTCTGCATCGCGAATCTGTGCGAAGAGTGTTTGGCGTACGCCGGGGAATTCCATCTCCTGTGTCGGGTTCACATTGAACGCATTCACGGTGCCGAGACATTCGTAGATCGAATACATGTCGTGTCGGTCCATGAAGAGGGCAATCCCACCGGTCTCAACGTACGGTATGAGGGCCATGACCTCCGTATCGCAGCGCCTCTCACGGAAACCATCGCTCCTCCAAGGTGTCCGCGCGTCCGGAATGAGCATGCGCAGATCATCCTGAGTCGCGAAGACAGGTGTCGCACCGGAAAGGAACTGTGCCGCAGGAAAGTAAAGAGAGGAGAGGAAAAGTGTACACACGATCGCCGAGAACCATCGCGTCGCATTCCCAAGCGACACGCGCGCATAGGAAATAAAGAGTGGCACAAAGGGCAGCGAGAACGACGGGAGACTGCGCCAATGGCCTCGCCAGACAAAGTATGGGAGAAGCGCGAGACACCAGAGTGCAAGAAGCGTCAGACGCTCGTCTTGATCATCTCGATCGAGCCGGCGAACGACGAAAAACAGAGCCACGGATGCAGGCAGAAACCAAAAGAGATCTCGAAGTGCAACAGGCGAACCTGCGTGACCGCTGAGTTCCGCTCGTTGGTACTCGGTGTAAATGCCAAGATCGATCGACCCATGCGCGATAAACGCAGGAAGGGTTAACCCCAGGAATACGATCACAATGGCTCCCGAGAATGTGAGAAAGAAACGAATAGCACGCGGCCAGTCGCGCTGCAGCACGAAGAGTGCACATGTTGGACACACGGTGTAGAGCACATTATCCGATGACCAGAAGGCTGCTATGGCACACAACACCGCAACAACGGTATCGACGCGGGCACGAAGCAATGGGCGTTCGTACGCAAGTGTGAGAAGCAGAAGAATCGGAAGCATCCAGCCGGTACGCAGTACGCCATTTGAGGGGGTCTCGTACGAAATGGCACCGAGGAAACCGATGTAGAACGCAAAGGCTGCAACGGTCGCGAGGAACGCGAGACGGCGATCCTTCCAGAGTGACGAAAGAATCACGTACAATGCGATCGCCGAAAGACCGTTGAGTACTTTCTGGAGCAGGAGCAGACCCTCGGCGGACACGGTACCAAGCAGGGAGAAATATCCCGCCAGGAAGACCGTCAGTCCCGTCCCGTAGAACGCATGGAGATCGTAGAAGGGCGATCGACCGCCGCGGAGCAACTCCTGTACCGGCCCGAGAAAAATACCATAGTGGTAAATATCCCACCGGCCCTCCTGCAGGAACGGAACAATGAACAGAAGCACAATTCCGAGCCCATTCCAGAGTCGTTTGTTCTCCCAGCGAACGTCCAGCCACCAGAAACACAGCAGACCGATACCCACCATGGCGAGCAATACAAGAGTGAGATACCTGTCTGCCTGGAACCCGAAATAATCTTCTGCTGAAAGGAATGTGACGACGCACGCTGTGAGCCCGAGCAGCACGTCCGATGCGCGCGCATCATCCTTCCCACTCGTACGTCGGAAGAAATACGTGATGAACGGCAGTGCGACCGATGCGGCGAGTACCACCATGTGTCTTTCTCTCGTCGGAATCCCAAGAACATGAAGAAGCACAGCGAGCAGACAGAGCGTTGCAACGAATGGCCAGTAAATCGTGGGGGCCATGCGAATGAGCGCAGGCCTCGTCCATTGGATACACAGCAACACACTCACGACAACAGCGAGTGAGAAAAGGTACGCTCGCATCGCAGGGCCTGGCATGAGCGTCGACCACCAGCCCGTTGCATCAGGAATGAAGAGTGATAGCAGCGGCGGCAGTGAGACGAACGTCACGACAGCATGGAGAGCAATCATCCACAGCGTGCGCGCCGGCGCCTCGGCGTCGGTTCGCGTCCGGAAGAGGGAAAACGGCCAAAACATGACCACATCGTACTATATACTCGGCCCATGCTTCGATACCTCTCAGCATAAATGTGCGGCATTGCGGGTTATGCAGACGGAGAACGGTCTGTCATCGAATCGATGACACGATCGCTCGAACACCGAGGTCCGGACGGCAATGCTGTCTGGACCAGTGATCGTGCCGCGCTCGGCCATTGCCGTCTCGCCATTCTCGACCCTCGTCCCGAGGGCGACCAACCGATGTGGAACGAACACAAGACGATCGCGATCGTCTTCAACGGGGAGATTTACAATTACAAGGGTCTTCGTGAAGAAGAAAAATTGCAGTGCCGCACCGGCACGGACACCGAAGTCGTCCTGAAACTCTACGAACGACACGGCATGGCGTTCGTCCATCGTCTGCGGGGCATGTTTGCGTTCGCTATCTACGACAAGCGTGACGATTCTTGGCATCTTGCTCGCGATGTCGGCGGCATCAAACCGCTCTTCGTTGCATTCCCGAAGGGTCGTCTCGCATTCGCCTCGGAAATGCGCGCGCTCATGGCAGCACTCCCTGCAAAACCACTGCTCAACATGCGTTCGCTCTCGAACTATCTGCGCCTGCAGTACGTTCCAGGACCCGAGACAATGTGTGAGGGCATTGAACAGTTGCCGCCCGGAACGATTCTGGAATGGAACAACGGCACAGAAACCCGCTCGCACTTCACGCCTATCGAACATGCATCCGTCGTATCCAAGAACGACTTCCGCGAGCGCTTTCCGATACTCATGAACGGCGTCGTGAAGGACCACCTTGTCTCCGATAAGCCTGTCGGAGTCTTTCTCAGCGGCGGTATGGACTCGTCGATCGTTCTCCACCACATGTGCGCAAACACACCGAAGCCCGTGCGGACGTTCACGGTCCGTTTCGAGGCGACGGAGGAAGAAGGTGCGGCTCGGTTCAACGCCGACGCCGACCTAGCAGCGAAGACTGCCGAACACTATGGGACGATCCACACAGAAGTCCTTCTGACCGCGAACGATTTTCGCACGAACTACGCGGCAACCGCTCGTGCACTGGACCAACCGAATGCCGACCACGTTTCTGTGGCGCAATTCGTCCTTTCACGCGAAGCGAAGAAGCACGTCGACGTGGTGCTGACGGGCGCGGGGGGCGACGAACTCTTCGGCGGGTATCCCCGCTACCGTATTGCGCGAATCCTCGACATGTTTAGGGCCGTTCCCGCTCCGCTCCGAGCCGCCATCGGACAGCTTGCTGGTCATCCTGCGGACGTAGTACGCATGCAACCCGGTCCAGCCCTCGCGGAACGCCTGCTCGCGCGCGGTGCGGATGAATGCACAAGCATCGTCCGCGGAACGTGGTTCGACGCGAGCGCTGTGCGGTCCCTCTTTGCGAATCGCTTCGATAATATCGACCAAGCCGACCCTGTCCGCGCCTTCATGGAATTCGATCGGAGGCTCTGGCTCGTCGACGAATCGCTCCGCCTGGCCGATGCGACCACGATGGGCAACGGCCTCGAGGGGCGCGTTCCATTTGTCGATCCTCGCATCGATGCCTTCGCGCTCGCGACTCCATCTTCGTGGCACACGACGATGAGCCATACGAAAGCCCTACTTAAAGACACATACCGTCCGATCCTTCCTCCGCATCTCTTCACACTCTCGAAGGCCAGTTTCTATCCTCCGCTCGCGAAGTGGCTACGCCGTGAAGCCGCACCACTCATTGATGAAGCTCTCGATCAGCGGCACATGAAAGAACTGTTCAATATCGACGAGCTTCGACGCAGGGCACATGACCACAAGCAGAAGGCCGGATACCACCTTCATGTCCTCTCAAGCTCCATTCAGTTAAGCCATTGGTTCGACACCGTGTACGATGCCGTCTGATATGAGCCATCTCTTAAAACTACTCTCGGCCCTTGCGCGACGCCCGTTTGTTCAAGATGTGGCAAAGCTCCAGGTAGGCAGTGTTGTGACGATACTCACCGGCTTGGCGTCATCCATCATCTTCTCGCGCATGCTCGGCCTCGAGCAGTATGGCCTTCTTGCTATCGTCACTGCTTTCGCAGGGCTCGTCACAATCGTCGCTTCTCTCGGACAAGAAATTATTCTCACAACCTTCCTGTCGGAGGCTGCTGCCCGAAAAAGCGCCCCAGACATCCGCATGGTACTTATCTACTTCCTGCAGATTTGCATCTTCACGACGTGTATCCACGTCGTACTTGCTATCGTCTCCCCTTTGATTGCAACACTCCTCCATGAAGATGTGCACACGGGAGAGATTGCCCGGTACGTCATCCTTACGAACGCACTGCAGTGGCCCGCCGTTCTCCTCTTTCTTGCGCTGCAGCTCAATCATCAAGTTGGCCATGTTGCGATCATAGAAAACACGCGAATGATCCTCCAACTCGCCCTTAGCACGCTCTTCCTCGCTCTCGGATTCGGCGTTGAAGGCGTCGTCCTCGGGCCACTCTTCATTTCCGCCTTGTACGTCCCAATCTGCCTCCTGTACTACCGTCGAATCCGTGGATCGCTCGGTTTCCCATCGCTCGAATCGCTTCTACCATCACTCACCCATACCGGGACGAGTACATACTGGAAACAAGGACTCTGGGTCTCCGTCGATCGAAACATCGCCAATAACATCTACCCGAATGTATTCTTCATGATGCTCAACGCCGTTACGACGCTGGAGGTCGTCGGTCTCTTCCGACTGGCTTTGCGCCTTTCAGAATTACCACGGATGCTTGTTCTGCCGAGCATCTCGCGCATGGCAAGTGTCGCGATTCCACAGCTTACAACGCTCGATCGAAAATCCCTTAAGAGCGCTTGCATACAACTTCTCTTTGGGTCGTTCGGGCTGCATCTTCTCGCCGTCCTCGGGGCTGCCCTCTTCGTCCCACCTCTCATCCCATACGTCTACGGCAGTGAGTTCGTTGGCTCAACCATCCCTTTCCTCCTCCTTCTCCCAACAAACCTCTTCGCATCCCTTCAAGTCGTGGCCGTTCCGCTTCTTCGGCTATTTCAGCGAATGTACGTCAGTATCATCATTAACCTATTCGGCATAGGCGTGGCAATCGTCGTCTTCTTCTCGCTCCTCCGTGTAACACCGCCAATGATCGCTGTGAGTGCCGCCATCCTCATCGTCTTTGCAAACAGCAATACACCGTACATCTACTTGTTCTACGAAATAGAGAGGCATAAAGGCCTCCCGAAGAAGTCTGGGGTGATCAGTGCTTGACCGCCCGTAGCGTCAGCTGACTGTAATAGTCCCGCTTGCCTCGTTTCGTCGCATCGTAGAGGAAGGGATTGAACCGGAACCACAATGCCATCATGTTGATGATGGGTTTGCCGATTTGGAGCCGCCTCAGCATTGGAAACCGGTAGCCGTAGAACGAAAACCAGAAGATGTGGTGTGACTCAAGGACTGTGACATCCGAAAACTTCGTCGCAACGAGCTCCTTCAGCTCTGTTGGAAAGAATTCGTGCACATGAAACTGCGACATCGGAATTTCACCGAGCTTATGAGGTGTCGTGACCACGAACACTCCTCCCGATCTGAGGATTCGATAGACTTCGGTGACAAGTGATTCGGGATGATCGAGGTGTTCAATGAGCTCACTGCACATCACTGCATCCGCGAAACTATTTGGAAGCGTCGTTGCCCCCGCATCGCCCTTGATGAACCGCGCGGAGAGCCCACGCTGCTTCAACATCTTCTCTGCGAGGTCGAGTCCGGCTTGTTGGTTGTCGATCACCGTGACATTCGCGCCCTTCCGAACAATGAGCGACGACAATGCCCCGTCTCCCGCACCAATATCGACGACCGTCTTCCCCTGTACGTCGCCCAGGGCTTTGAGACCGAGCTTGTAGCACGCCGCCTGAAACGCGTTATAGCGCCAGAGCGACCACGTCTCCATCTGAGCCCAGTGATAGGCCCCTTGATCGGCGTAGCGGGTAAAGGCGAATGCCATGCCGCGGCAGTATATCGCGTTCATGGCCGTCCGCTATCATGCCTACGATGGTTACGGAAGCTTCCCTTTCCCGGCTCTATGGCACGCGCGAGGTGATGCTCGCGCTCCAGGAGTTCATGCGCGGGGATATCCTCGACTTCGGTGCGGGCGGCGGAAAGCAGAAGGCACTTGTCTCGGCACATGCGAAGTCCTACACCTCCCTCGACCTCGACCCGGCCTGTCATCCAGACATTGTCGGCGACGTCTTAAGCCCTCCGATCCCCGATACAAGCTACGACACGATCGTGAGCAACCAAGTCATGGAACACGTGAAGGAGCCGTGGGTGATGATTGAGCACATCGCACGCATCTTGCGACCCGGCGGGATATGCATCCTCTCCGCGCCGTTCATGGCACCGTTCCACGCAAACCCGACGGACTTCACGCGGTTTACCGAGCAAGGCATGCGCCATCTCGTCGAACGCACCGGGCTCGAAGTCATCCTCTGCACAAAGCACGGTGGTGTATGGGCAAGCATCGGCGAAACGGTGAAGCACAAGTTCTTCAATCCTCTGAATCCCAAGCGTTCACGACTCAATAAATTCCTGGCGCCGAAGATCGAGAAGATCTTCCGCATACTCAATTCCTGGAGTCGGCCAGGCATCGTCTATAACAACGTCGTCTGCGTTGCCCGCAAACCATGAAGATCCTGACGATCAGCGAAGATCTGCCGCCACACATCCTTGGGGGATCGGGGCGTATCGCGCTCGAATCAAGCATCGGACTCACCGCACGCGGGCATCACGTCACGATTCTCACGTGCGCCCCTCGAGAGAAGTTTCCACCGCGTATCGGCAATCTTCTCATCGAAACTGTGCCACCAAAGAGCAAGCGGATGGCTCATTATCGCAGCGTTTTTTCGAGGTCTCGAGCGAAAGAAGTAATGAATGTCATCCGCCACGTACAGCCCGATCTGATTCACGCGCACGGCCTTGCTTGGCAATTGGGGTATCGATGGATCCCCCTCGCGAAGGCCATGGGTATTCCGGTCGTCTACACCGCGCACGGCGTGATGCACATGGCATACGGAAAGGTGTACGGCAACGAAACGGCCCTGTGGTTGAAAGATCTGCAACGCGCGAAGTGGGAGTTCAACCCGCTTCGCACAACTATGTCCCTGTCATTTCTGCATCAATGCGATCGGATTGTTGCAGTGAGCGACGCATTGAAGGCATATATCGCCCCGCGCATGAACTCTGAAGTGGTCACGATTCATAACGGTATCAACACAGAGTTCTGGAATCCTGCACTGCATCAGCAAGAGGCACGTGCAGTGATCGGCATCGATCATGATGCACCAACCTTTCTCTTAGCAGGAAGACTCGGGCACGACAAAGGCACTGCCGCGATACGATGCGCGCTCCCGAAGGGGGCAACCTTGCTCGTTGCGGGCGAGCTGAACCGCGAAGACCTCGCTGCGCTCGGACCGCAGGCGCATTTCCTCGGGAACTGCGACGCATCGCAGATGAAAACAGCGTACGCAGCCGCCGACTGCACACTCGTGCCGTCTATTTACCTCGACCCCTTCCCAACAATGTGCCTCGAGTCGCAGGCATGTGGCAGACCGGTCGTCGCTACAACATGGGGAGGTGCGAAAGAAGCCGTCATCGATGAAGTGACGGGTTGGATTGTGGATCCAACGGATGAATGGGCACTCAAAGCACGGCTCGCGTGGTGCGTGAGTCATCGGGAAGAACTGAAGAAGGCGGGAGCCGCTGCCCGCACGCACGTCGAAAAGCATTTTTCGCTCAATCGGTTCCTCGATGACCTCGAAATGCTCTACAAACCGCTTACGCGTACTGCCTAAGCCACATCTCGAGCGTCAGCAGGCGGAAGAGCGGGCGCTCGCGCGAGCGTTTTCCTGACACATGCTCGTCGAACATCGACTTTACAGCATTCATCGAGACAATGTTCCCGTCCGAGAGTGCACCACTCAGCAGTCGCTCCTTCATTTCCTTCGCGAGCGGGCCACGGAACCACTCTGTCGTCGGTGTTGGGAAACCCTTCTTGTCTTTGCGATT
>CAYQJY010000013.1:0-18086 GCA_964418005.1 uncultured Candidatus Peribacteria bacterium | reverse complement strand
GATCGAGGAGTGCTCCCTATCACCGACGCTTGTACCCTCGCCATCACCCATGGCATCGGCGAAATGCACCTGCCACTCCGTTTCCTCGCACGACCGGAGATCCTACTGCTCGAAACGTCGCCCTTTCGGCTTTCCTGAGAAGAAAACTATGCACTGCGTTGCACATTCGGTAGAATGTGCCTCATGCAGTGGGAGGAATTCCGCTTTCACGTCCGGCATCTGTCCGAGGCCGATCAAGCGACGATCGAGCAAGCCTTCAGGCTGGGTGAAAAGGCGCACGCAAAGCAGCGACGGAAGTCCGGCGAACCGTATTTCACGCACCCCATCGCTGTCGCACACATGCTCGCGGATATGGGGGGCGACCGCGACACGATTGTCGCGGGATTGCTCCACGACACGGTCGAAGATACAGATATCACGCTCTCGATGATCGAAGCGGAATTCGGAGAAACCGCGGCACGGCTCATCGACGGTGTGACGAAACTCAGCAACGCGGATGTCGCAGGTAGTCCGAATCTCAACGAGCAAATCGAAACGCTGCGCAAAATGTTCACGCTGATGCAGGAAGACGTGCGCATCATGGTCATTAAACTCGCGGACCGCTTACATAACATGCAGACGATCGGATTTGTCCCACTTGAGAAACGCATGAAAGTGGCGCGCGAAACAATGGACGTCTACGTGAAAATCGCGGACCGCCTCTGCATGCGCGACATGCGCGACGATTTGGAGGAACTCTGCCTCATGGTGCTTGAACCCGACCTCCACGCGACACTCACATCACTCAAAACGGCCAACGATTCGCTCACAAAAACTGTCGCTGCCGACATGTTTCGCACGCTCATTGAACGCTTCCCTGCGCTGGAGAGTGAGTTCCTCGCGGAACCAAAAACATGGTCAAAACTACATATGCAACTCGAAATTGACGGGGAGCACCCGACGGGCCGCGGTGGTGTGAGCGTGGCGATCATCTGCCGTGACGTTGATGATTGCTACGCAATGCTCGGTGCACTGCACCAAACCTGGAAGCGCGAAGCGATGACGTTCGAAGATTTCATCAATGCGCCCGTCATCAACGGCTACCGTGGACTCCATACGTCCGTCATCCTCGAACGCGGCACGCGTGTGCGCTGCAAGATCCGCACGAAGGAGATGAACGAGTACGCGCACCGCGGAGTCACGATCAAATGCTTTGATAGCAAGTCGCTCGGCACCCTCAACTACATTCCGTGGGCACGCAACGTTGCAAACATTGCCGAGGACACGCAGGCGCGCAGTGACGATTTCTGGAGCAGCCTGCAGAGCGACATTCTGCAAGAATCGATCATGGTGTACGGACCCGCTGGACAGAGCGCACTCGTGCCGCGGGGATCGACCGCGCTCGACGGCGCATACTTCCTCCTCCGCGAAAAAGCCAACCGCATCGAAGCGATCAGTATGAACGGCAAGGAAGTTGCGTTCTCCCACCCGCTCGAACACGGTTCGACACTCGCGTTCCATACAGACTCGCACTCCACAGTTCGCCGCGAATGGCTGGAATCGGTCGAGACGGGACTTGCCGCCGCACTTATGCGCAAAGGCCTCTCGCAACAGGATCGTTCGGTAAAGCTTCGCGTTGGACGGGAGTTGCTGGAGCATGCACTAGCCGAATCAAAACGTGGTTTTCTCTCAGAATTTCAGGAGAGTAAGTTCGACGCCCTCCTTGGGCGCAGCGGCATGCCTGCGTTGCAGGACACGCTCGTCCTCCTCGCGGAAGCACACCTCGAACCCGACGAGGTCGCAAACGCGCTCTTCCCTTCGCAATCGAAGAATGGAGGAAGAACGAAAAAACGCAGAACGTACGTCGTACAGTGCGACATCCTCCCATCGCAGAAAGGCCAGCTGCTCGATGCACTCGAGAAGCGCTTCCTCGAAAAAATGGAGCTTTCACACGATCGTGCGAACGAACGATTGCACTGCACGTTGAAGTTGAAACTGACGGAACCTGAGCGTCGTGAACTTGCAACATTCTTGAAGGACATTTTGCACGCGCCATACCGCATGCGATCCGCCGCCGGTCCTTATCTCATGACGATCACGACGGCACTCCTCTTCATTCTGTGGGGATTAGATCCTGTTTTCGCCGGAGCACTGCTCAACTCCGCCATCTCTCCCATCGACCTGCACATCATCCGCTTCGCGACACTCACCGCCATCAGCGGCTTTGCATTGCTTGTCGTACGATGGAAACAAACTGTTCCAGAGGCCCCTCTCCCCCTGGCAAAACCATCTCTCTGGATCACCGTCATACTCCTCTTGCTCGTGTCGATCACAACGTACATCAGCCTGCAAAACACACTCCCTGCGCAGTATTCGATCCCCATGACCTCGGCTGGCCTCCTCCTCACAACCTTCGTGAATCGCCGTCGCATTTTCGCGCTCACGTGTACGTGGCTCTTCGTCGGCACAGGCCTCGTCGTTCTGTTGATGTCGAGCCAATCATGGCAATGGATGGACGTTCTTTGGACAGCACTAGCAGTCGCATCGTTCACCGGATTCTCCATCGTGAGCGAACGGTACAAGCGCAATGAACAGGTTTCAGCGCGCGTCGCGCAATACTTCTTCGTCCTCTCGCTCCTCTGCCTCCTCATCTCTCTGCCTCTGCTCCCGTTCGCAACCCTCAATGATATTCCCGGCCCGCTCCTCGCGCGCGCGATTGTCTTCTGCATCCTCTGCACGGGCCTCCCCTACTACTTCTACTACGCACTCCTGACTTCCCGCGAAATCGACTTCATTCTTCGCTTCTCTTTCCTCATCGTACCGATCACCCTCGGCATGCAATCGATTTTGTTCGGCGTACCATCCATGACATTGATCATCTCCGCCGTGCTCGTCGTGTGGGGAGCGATGATTCCGCTCTGGCCAGGGATCGCGTGGAGCAAGAAGCGTCGCCTTGCAACCGCCTGACGCTTAGCGTAACGCCGACGATCCGTCGATAAGGTTGCGCTGCTCA
This sequence comes from uncultured Candidatus Peribacteria bacterium, assembly GCA_964418005.1. Taxonomy (GTDB): domain Bacteria; phylum Patescibacteriota; class Gracilibacteria; order Peribacterales; family Peribacteraceae; genus DALYDP01. The sequence continues at coordinate 15,094 of CAYQJY010000013.1, read as the reverse complement.
ACGCGGTCGGATACGCGCTCGACAAGTGTTGCAGCACGCTTGTGACCAAACGCCCAGTGAGGTTTTGCGACGAAGAGTTCGCCCTTGGGATCGATCTCACGCACCATGATATCGCATCCATCGCATCGGTCGGCCATCTCCGTGAACGCAAGCGTTTCCATAAAGAAATGTCCGCTCGCAAGGTTGGCCCCTTTCGGATATGCCCGCTCCTGATCGTCCGCACTGGTGCGGATGCCGTCACAGCGATAATACATGAACGAAAACGGCAGACGGTCTTCCTCCTTCAATGTGCGCAACACCTCGTATACAAGACGGGTTCCAGCACTAGGAAATGCGGGGTCGGCAAGTAGCGTGTCTATTTCCGCCATAATCGGAATTTCACTGTAAAATTTACGTTCATCCCAAAATTGCCTGCACTGCATACGACTAAGGAACGCTTCCATTTTCGATGCATAGAGATCCTTCTCTTCCTTCGGTGCGCTCCTTGATGGAGGGATACGCAGCGTGAGTGATGCAACGAGCTTGCTTGAATCATTAGGACTCCTCAGAGCGAATGCGCGATACGTTCCGTAACTATCACAACCAAGCAAGTCGCGGATCATCTGCTCTTGCACGCTCTCATACGTCTGAGCTGACCCACTTGCAGTAAGCAGTTCATTGTATTTTTCACGTACTCGACCTGTGGGATGAAACAGGTTCATCATCTTGCCTGCTTCCATTTCCTGCTTGTACAACATGCCATCACCCGAGCGTAACCGACGAAGCGCCTCGTCGGAAATAAGATGTGCATTGTAGAGCGCGCCGAGCTGCTGCATCGCCTCGCACGTCTCTGGGCACGACGGATCGAGCGTCAGTTCGACGAAGTTTAGACCCCGCACGCGCTCAGCATTCTCTGCATGTGCCACCTGCTTCAGCATAAGAGCATTTGCTTGCTGTGCTTCTCCCGCCAAACGCTTGCTGCTACTGCTAGCAAGAGCAAACTCATCGAGGACGATCTGTACGTCGCGCTCGACGTCGGGAGGCAACTCGCCCTCATTGAGCTTCTTCGAATCGTCTGGTTCGACTACTTCAACCATAGTGACGGGTTACAAAAAGTAGGCCATGGTAGGTCTATTCTACAAAAAATCAAGTTAGAATGCACGAAAGAAGCCCATTTTCGCGTATAGACGTTGAATTATGCAGCCTTCTCTACCAGCTCCCCAACCACTTGCTGGGCAACACTATCGATCATCTTCTGAGCGTCAGCGGCATCTGTCGGAATACTGTGGTACTCGTGATACAACGCACGCATAAGTCGCCCGTAGTGCTTACAAGTCAATTCATCGATATCGACAGTCCCACCAGCGAGCAACATCCCAAGTGATGAGCGAAATGCATGCAAGTACGATTTCAGCCTCGACAGCTGCGGCGTCGGTGTGCGATCGACACCATTTGGCACTCGCGTTATCTCTGTTGGAGCAACCAAACCATGATCAGTCGTCACACGTGCTCCGGGAATGCCCTGCCCAATCTCGATCTGCACGATAGGTCCGGTGAAAGGATCCGCATTGATGCGAAGACCATCATCGGACGTGCCATCGGGAGCGTTAATATCGACCATGGTTGAACTGGGCCCCGATTATCGGACTTTATCGCGTGAAGTCAACGAAAAAGTCGCTTTGGTCAAGGCGACTATACGATGCCGGAGGAGTGCGCTAGAATCGCTCCCCTATGCCAGATTTTCCAAGTCCCGAACAGATCGTGGAAGATCTCAACGACCTCAACCCCTTCATTCGAGAGGCGGGACCAAACCCACGACAGGGAGAGGTGGATGCCGCAAACTATATTGCCGATTTGTCACGCCGCTACGAACTGGGTGACACGAAACTCGTCGAGCTCCCGAAAACCCACCGCTACGCGGATTACACGAGACACGATCCGCAGCTCGCGAATGTTGTCATCGAAGCGGGCACGGGCACCGAGGAATTACTGATCTACCACGGCCACTTCGACGTCGTGCCCCCAACGGACTACCGCGGTAATCCGCACAAAATCGTCCGAGGCGACAATCCCCATATCCTGAAGCGCCTCGGCGGGTACGACATGCTTAGTGGTATCGCCGCCATTCTGCACGCCATGCGAAACCTGCAGATCAACGCTCGCAGGCGCGTACGAGCCATCCTCGTGTGTGGCGAGGAGAACGATTCGGAAGGTACCCACGCCGCATTTGACCGTGAAAACGACCTTTTTGCCTTTCACGGGCAACGTATCGCTCTCTCGACGGAAATCACCGTCGGTGCAACGATCAAAGATCCTCTCCATCTCGTCGTTGGGCGCCCCGGGCGCTACAGCTACGAACTCATGATGGAAGGGCAAATGAAACACTCAGGAGAAGGACGGGAAGAAGATGTACCCCTGAGAACGTTGCAGCGCCTTGCTGCTATCGATACGGAACTTGCGAAGCTGAAATTCCCTCCCCATCCACGCGACACGCAAGGAATCCTTCACCCAGGCCAATGTGCAATCCAACGAGCACATTTGGAAGACCCCCGCTCTCTTAGTACCCCTGGCTACGGACACGCACTCTACAACGTTCATTATGCCGATCCTGGTCTGACGGCTGCTGCGATCCAGGACATGATGAACGACGCGGCTCGGAAGGCCCTGGGCGACGACAACTTCATCTTCGAGAAAGTTGTACGAAATGTCCCATGGCTCCCCCCCTGGCTTGAAGAAGTAGGTAAACGGAGCTATGCGCACAAAATCCAGCACCTGGCGGGGCAGGTCGTCTTGAAGGAGGGAATCCAATCGCAGACACCTACATTCCGAACGGGCAGCGGCGTGGCCGACGAGAACATCATCTCCAATCACGATATTCCGGTAGTCTGCGTGCCCCCAAAGGGAGAGCATCCGCATAAAGCATCTGAGCAAGTCGACATGCGAGGAACGAAGCGCTACCAAATCCCGGTCCTCCGAGCAGCCGCTGCGTACGACAGACCGCTCGCTCCGAAGGCGTAACATCAATTGATACCGTGCAGCCAACGAAGGCCTCCGCTATCCTTTTGCAGTCTGGCTCCGTTTCACGTTGCCGAGACAAGCATCCATGAGATTCGACCCCGTTGATCCCCGGCAGAACTTCCCGGCTTTGGAGACCGGAATCCAGCAGTACTGGGTCCTGGAGAATGTGTTTCAGCGTAGTATCACGATGCGACAGGGGGGCGAAGTTTTTAGCTTCTACGACGGACCGCCGTTCGCGACGGGTCTCCCTCACTACGGTCACCTCCTCGCAGGAACCATCAAAGATGTCATCCCCCGCTTTCAGACGATGCGCGGCAAGCATGTCTCACGCCGGTTCGGGTGGGACTGCCACGGCCTGCCGGTCGAGTACGAGATCGAGAAGGAACAGGGGATCAAGAGTCGCAAGGACATCGAAGCAATGGGAGTTGCGCGCTTCAACGAGCTCTGCCGGGGCATCGTCCAACGCTACGTAAAAGAATGGCGCCAGACCGTCGAACGGATGGGACGCTTCGTCGACATGGACCACGACTACCGAACGATGGACCCGGACTACATGGAATCGATTTGGTGGGTCTTCGCCGAGCTCGCGAAGAAAGGCCTCCTGAAAGAGGGCTATAAACCGATGCACGTCTGCCCACGCTGTGCCACACCGCTCTCGAACTTCGAGGTCAGCCAGGGCTACAAGGACGTCGATGACATGGCGGTGACGCTCGCCTTCAAATCCACGACAGAGAAAGACACATACTTCCTCGCCTGGACGACAACGCCGTGGACGCTCCCAGGAAATTTGTTCCTCGCCGTGCACCCTCAAAATTTGTATACAAAAGTTATACATGAGGGCAGAACATACATTTTAGGGGAGCCCTTACTAGAGCGAATATTGAAGGATAAACCCTCTGAGAAAATTGGAGGCTCTTTCAAGGGATCAGAGCTCGTTGGGATGACCTACGAACCACTCTTCCCCTACTTCAAGGACGCCTATCCAACAGCCTTCCGAGTGGTCGCGGGTGATTTCGTCACCATGGAGGACGGCACGGGCATTGTCCACATTGCTCCAGGCTTCGGCGAGGACGATGCGGGCGTGGGAAAGCGTGAAAAGGTGCCCATGCTCCAGCACGTGACCATGGACGGGCAATTCATCCCTGCCGTCACGGATTTCGCAGGGATGCAGGTGAAACCGAAGGACGAGCCGACGAGCACGGACAAGACTGTCATCGCTTGGCTGAAGGAACGTGGCAACGTGTTTGCAACCGCATCACATCGACACAGCTACCCCCACTGCTGGCGCTGCGACTCCCCGCTCCTCAACTACGCAACTTCCTCATGGTTCGTCGCGGTGGAAGAAATCAAAGACGCAATGGTGAAGGCGAATGTGAAGACGCAGTGGGTGCCCGACCATGTGCGCGACGGACGCTTCGGCAAGTGGCTCGAGGGCGCACGCGATTGGGCGATCTCGCGGAACCGCTACTGGGGGACGCCACTCCCTGTGTGGCGGACGGAGGACAAAGGCGAGACGGTGATCGTCTCCGGTCGCGACGATTTGCTGCGCCTGAAACCAATCCGCTTCACGAAAGTCACGGCCATCCGTCATGGCGAAAGTCTTTCGAACGTGAATAAACTCTTCGAAGGCGTCGCCCCGGGTGGACCACTCACAAAGCGCGGGCAGGAACAGGCAAAAGAGACGGCAACGTTCTTGAAAGATCAGCGTGTCGATGTGATCTACGCCTCACCGATGCTCCGCGCGCAGGAAACGGCACAAGCAATCGCGAAGACGACCGGTGCTCGCATGATCATTGACGACCGTCTGACGGAAACGCGCTTCGGTCCACACGAAGGCAGTGCCCACGACGACCAAGACCTCCATGCGAGAAAAGCGCGCCGCATAGCCAAAATGGAGTCAGGCGACCCCGAGGGATTCTACTACCTCGAGGGCATGGAGACGTACGCCGACATGGATGCGCGCATCCACGCATTCCTTAGTGAAACGCTCCCGAAGCATCGCAGCGAACACGTCGTCCTGGTCTCGCACGGTGCGCCACTGATGCGCCTGCGCGGGTACTTCACGCGTGAAGACCCAACGAAGCTCGCCACGTTTCCCATCCAACACTTTGCCGAACCGGTCGCCTACTTCTGGGACCACGACATCGATGCGCAGGCAGACCTCCACAAACAGTTCGTCGATGATCTGCGTTGGCCGGCATCGAAGGCTTCCGCCGCAAGCGTTCATATGACTCTCGTTCGTCATGGTGAGACGAATTGGAATAAAGAGCACCGACTACAAGGCGGCGAGGCTGATGAACCACTCAACGATACTGGTCGCACGCAAGCAAAAGAATTGGCGGACGCATTGAGAGGAAAAACATTCGACGCAATCATCTGTTCACCAATGAGTCGTGCATCGGAAACGGCGCACATTCTTGCAAAAGAACTTGGCGTCGCCGATGTTGTGCCGTTGGAAGGACTGCACGAGCGAACGTTCGGCCACTGGAGCGGGATGAATGCAGCCGACATTATGAAGGAGCACCCGTTCGCCGCTCAGATCGGAACCTTCACGACATACTACGAAACACCACCAAACGGGGAGAGGCTTTCCGATTTCGCAAAGCGGATTGAGCAGACTTCCATCGAAATTCTTCAACGATTTGCCGGAAAGCGTGTCATCGTCGTCAGTCATCGTGGCGTTAGCGCAATGCTGAGGGCCATCTCCCAGAACTTGGCATACAAGGATACCGTTGGCCTTTTGCTTAAGAATTCGGAGGCCATTGAGGTGACATTGAACCCCTTCCTGAGCCGTATTCCAGAGGTCCTCGACTGCTGGTTCGAGAGTGGGTCCATGCCCTACGCCCAGGAGCGTTTCCCCTACCGCATGAATTCCAGTTTAGCCCTGAAGGAAGGCAAAAAAAGTCTACAGGCTCCAAAGGGTTTTCCGGCCGATTTCATCGCTGAAGGGATCGACCAAACCCGTGGATGGTTCTACACCCTCACGGTCTTGGGAGCCGCACTCTATGGTCTTAGCCCGTTCAAGCACTGTGTGGTGAATGGAACAGTGCTGGCCGAAGACGGCCGGAAAATGAGCAAGCGCCTGAAGAACTACCCTGAACCAGGCCTTGTGATCGACAAATACGGCGCCGACGCTGTCCGTTTTGCCCTCATGTCATCGCCAGCCGTGCATGCGGAAGACATTCGATTCTCGGAGAAGACTGTCGAAGAGGCCGTGCGCGGAACGCTCCTCCCGCTCTGGAACAGCTACAGCTTCTTCGTCACGTACGCCTCGCTCAGTGATTACGAACCATCCAATGGTCTCTCAAAGAGCACGCACCCGCTCGACACGTGGATCCTCGCCGAGCTGCAAGACCTGACGAACCGCGTGACGACTGCCCTCGAGTCGTACGATCTCTCCGGTGCATGCGCACAGGTGCAAGACGGACTCGATGGTCTGACGAACTGGTACATCCGACTCTCACGCCGACGTTTCGCAGGAAAAGGTCCTGGCGACGCACCCGAAGCAACGGCAGATCAGTTCTCGCAGGACCAACGCGCCGCACTCGACACGCTGCATGAAGCACTCCTTGTCTTCATCCGTCTGCTCGCACCGTTCTGCCCCTTCATCACCGACTCGATATATTTGAACCTCACGAAGCAGGATCATGGCTCTGTACACCTGACCGACTGGCCAGAGGAGAAGAAGCTTGGGAAGAAGGAGCTGGCACTGCTCGCGAAGACGCGCATCCTCCGACGCATCGTCTCGCTCGGCATGACCGTACGCAGCGAGAACAAGATCAAAGTGCGTTTACCGCTTCGTACAGCCACAATCGCAGTACCTTCAGCAATCCTGCATGCGAAGGATTTCACCGACGATGACCGCAGCCTGCTGATGCAGGAACTAAATGTGAAAGAGATTGCCTTCTCCGATGATCCCGGCAGTCTGGGTACGAGGACCGTGTCTGTGAACGCGAAGCTCGTCGGTCCTCGCATGGGGAAGAAAGTGCAAGAAGTGATCGCCGCAGGAAAGAGGGGAGAGTTTGTTGAACATCCCGATGGCGCGATCGAGATTATGGGCGAGAAACTCACGCCAGAAGAAGCACCCCTCCACTACGCCGGCACTGAGGGTCATGCGGTTGCAGCAGAAGGTGGCGTGATCGTCTCGCTTGATACGACAGTCGACGCCGCCCTCACACTCGAAGGCGACATGCGCGAAGTGATTCGTCACATTCAACAGAAAAGAAAAGAGGCAGGGCTCTCTGTCTCCGATCGCATCACCCTCTCCGTCACGGACGCAGATGATCTCATGAAGAAGCATGGTGCAACGATCGCCGACCAGACGAATGCAACGCTCGGCACTGCAACGGAGAACGCATCACGCCTCGAGCTCGATTCGTATGCTCCCACGATTTCCTTCCAAAAGGTGTAACCCTATGGCCGACCGCTCAATCCCTCTGCCGCTCAAGCTCCTCGTCCAGTACGCGCTCACACTGCTCGTCCTCTGGGCAATGACGCGCACCCTCCCCGACTACCTCGTGATCCAGGGATCCTGGGCCGCCCTCCCGACGGTTGCGGCTCTCGTCATGCTCCTGAATATCTTCGCTCGCCCCATCTTGAAAATCCTGACCTTCCCGCTGAAGCTCTTCATGACGATTGCGGCAGTGATCCTAGCGAACGGTCTCTTTCTCTGGATCCTCGAGAAGATTGCAGACCGCTTCGACCCCAACGTCGCTCTGGTGATGGTCGGGGGCGGCATCGGAGGCTGGCTTGTCGTCGCGCTCCTGCTCGGCCTCTCCAACTGGGTTCTACACCATATTGTTAAGGAATAAATTTCGAGTTCAGCCCTCATAGTAAACAAAAATCAATGTATACAAAATTTGATCATAATTCAGGAGAGATGGGATGATCCCCTCACCTGTTCGATGGTCGATCGACTGATATTTCCTGCGAACCACTCCCCCGGACGGGTACCAGATGTCGCCACGAGACGATTGACGACAAATGCGGATGTTGAGTAGCATCGCCTACTTTCTTCCTCTCACCCTTTCCCCACCCGGTTTATGAAGCGCCTTCTCATCTCCTCGCTTACAGCGCTCTGCGCCATGCTCGTCACAGCTACCGCCCATGCGTCGTTCGCCGAGAAGCAATTCAAGGTTGATCCGGAATGGAAAACACAGGAAGAAGTGCAGCAGGAGAATGACGTCCGTCTGGACGCCCGCACGGCTGTCCCTGGTAAAGAATCATCGGGAAAGAAGCAGGAGTTGCGCTTTGATCCTATCCACACTGACGAGAAAGAAATGACGAACGACTGGATGGATGCTCGCGAGGATCTCCGCCCAACGGTCGAAGCCCTGAAGCTCTCAGAGAACGCGACGATCACGCGCGGTCAGTTCACGGCGCTGCTCGTCCGCTCGCTCTACACGAAAGGATCCATCGATCACTGCTACTGGGACATTGTCTCGGTGCAGCCACCGCGCTTCGAACTCCTCTTCCGTGATGTTCCGGTCGACCACCTCTACGCACCGGAGATCTGCGTGGCGATGCGTGACGGTCTCGTCCGGGGTTACGGCAACGACATCTTTCGGCCGGATCAGTTGATCTCCTTCACAGACGCAGCGAAGATCATCGCCCGCGCCGAAGGCCTCACGCCCTGGGCCGACCCGAGCAAGCCGAAGCACTGGTTCGATACGTACGTCTATGCCCTCGGTCGCCGCAACGCCATCCCGATGTCGATCGCATCACTCGATCAAATGATCAAGGTGTCCGATGCGCAGGAAATCATCCAGCGCCTGCACGGCAACATTACGAATCTACCCTCCCGATCGGCTGATGATCTGATCCTTGCATGGGAGAAGAAGTACGAGCGCCCGCGCGTCCGCCCGGCTGTGACGATCACTGTGCCACAGAAGCCGACCTCCGCATCGAGTGTGAAATCGAATGCAACGAAGAGCACCGCTGCAGTCAGCTCCGTCAAGCCCCCTATGAAGTCCTCGGCACCGGCGATGATGGAAGACAAGAGCTCACGCCCGAAGGCCTGGTACGAATTCTAAGATTACCTCACCCCTAACCCCTCTCCTGCCGCACCACACGCCTGCCAGGAGAGGGGCAAGTCCCCAAAGGATAGAGAAAGAGCCATCCATCTGGGTGGCTTTTTCGTTACCGGCACTTCGCGCAGCGCCCATGAAACTCAAGCGCATGCCCACTCACTGTAAACCCGTACTGTGCAGCAATCGCCTGCTCAGTTTCGTGCAGATTCTCATGCGGCAATACAACATCCGCGATTGCCTTGCAGCCCGTGCAGACCAAGTGATGGTGGTGCCCAAGCCCCGCCTCTTCGTAGCGCTGGACCCCATCCGCCAGACCAACCCCCTCGAGGATCCCCAGCCCTCGCAAAAACTCGAGTTCGCGATAGACAGTCGTGACGTTCGGATGGAGATCGCGTCTGCCCAAGGCCTCAGCAACGTCCTGGGCCGACACCGGCGCACCAGCTGAGAGGGCTACATCCACAATCCCCATCCTCGCCTTCGTCAGGCGGTACCCATCCTGCTTCAGGGTAGCCAATACCGACTCCGTCCGGTCACTCATGTCCCCATCTTACTGCATATGAGTTGCATTAACAAGGTCAGGCCACATCCACGTTCGGTGCCACAGGCAGGTCGACATCCGTCGGCTCAAGTGGGTCAATCGGCATCCGCAGAAGCACTTCGATGGTATCCCACTCACCATCCTCCCCTACCACAACAGCTCTACACGTTTCGGCAAACTCCGTCGGCACAGGTCTCGACTCCGGAACGGGGGCCGGCTCCTGTCCTTCGAATCGCCATCCGGCGAATTGGGCGTTCAACTGCGCTTCACAGAACCATTGTATCCCCATCACGACGCGGACGACCGCACCGCGCGTTTCATTGGTATTCATGATCAACACGACATCGGTCACACCGGGATCATTGGCAAGGTGTAATGCATACGCCTCGGCGCGCATGGGATCCGTAAATGCGTCAGCTGCTTGCCCGCGACGATCATCACGGTACTTCGCGCGAACGAAGTGTGTGTTCTGCACGAAGCGTTCATGACCGTGCATGGGCCCATGGTCCTCCCATCTGTCGAGCCTGCAAGGGAATCAGCTTGCAGACTCGTGTACTCTCTGTCCATAGTTCGATACCACTCGCCACACATGTCAACACGCTTCCACGGCGATACAACCGCAGTCCCATCAACCACACGCATCGAAGCATTCAGCGATGGCGTCTTCGCAATCCTCATCACGCTCCTCATCCTCGAAGTGGAAGTCCCCTTCCTCCCGGAGCACCCGTCGTTCCTCACGGTGATCGACGGCATTATACGCACACTCCCCCATCTCCTCTCCTTCGCCTTCAGCTTCTTCACGCTGGCGGTCTTCTGGGTGAACCACCACCATTTCTTCAGCGTTCTCGGAAAAACTGACTGGGTGCTCCTCTGGCACAACATGCACCTCCTTTTCTGGCTCGCGCTTGTGCCCTTCACAACGGCATTCCTCGGTGAACATCCGGACATCCCAATAGTGGTATCACTGTATGCACTCAACCTCATGCTCGCGGCGATCGCCTTCACGATGATGACACACCATGCACTCTTCCATGGATGCTTCACGAACGGCGACATTGCAGAGAAGGATCGGAAAGAATTCGTCGGCCGCGCTGTGAAAGGCGCCAGTGCGTACGCACTCGCAGCAGTAGTAGCCTTCGGCAGCCCATGGGTCGCGTGGGGACTCATCGTCGCTATTCCGACGTACTACGTGGTACCGAGGCTGATGCGACGGTAATCCTCACGAGGTATAGCCTTCGTCCGCGACGATTTCTTCGCTCACGGTCCGCTTCAGCTCGGCATCGCTGAGGAGATCTTTCTTTTTCCACGTACCACGCATGTACCAGACGATGACAACGATCGTGGAGAGAACGTTCGCACCTGCGAAGGACCACCAGATACCGACGGATCCCATGTCGAACGTCACAGCGAGCAGGTACGCCAGCGGAAATTGAATGATGTACTGCGAAATGATCGTGAGGGTCATCGCAGCTTTCGTATCCCCCGCTCCGCGAATCGTTCCTGTGAGAACCATCTGCCACCCGATGAACCCGAACGTTGGCGCAAGAATGCGAATGAACTCCGCACCGTGATCAATAGCAACACCGCCCTCCGGCATGAACGCCGCAGTAAGCGGTCGCGCAACGACGTAGAGGAACGCACCAGCGAGGCTCAAAACGATAATCGAGAGAATTGATCCGATGCGGTTCGTTTCAATCGCTCGGTCCATCTTGCCCGCACCGATGTTCTGGCCAACGAGCGAAGATGTAGCGATCGAAAGACCCATGGCGGGAATGATAATGAAAATCAGTACGCGGATGCCAATGCCAAACGCGGCGAGCGTAACCGTTCCAAATGCGGCAACGAGAGCCGTCATGATAATGGAACCAAAGGCCCTCGCCGACATTTCGATAGAGGATGGGAATCCAAGCGTAAAAGCGCGCTTCATAAACACCCAATCGGGCTTCAGATCTGCCATGCGCAGGTGCAAACCGTGTTTGCCTCGAAACAGCAGCGCGATGCCGATGACCGTGGCAAGTGCCTGCGTGCAGAGTGTCGCGAGCGCAGCACCAGACACGCCCCACGGCGGAATGGAACCCCACCCGAAGATAAAGAGAGGATCGAGAATCGCGTTGAGAATCACCGTCACGAGCACAATGAACATGGGTGCCTTCACAGAGCCGAGTCCGCGCATGAGGGACTCGAACACGAAATACCCGAAGACGAACACGAACCCAAGGAATGTCACACGAAGAAAGCTTGTTGCATCAGCGAGGATGTCCGGCCCCGCACCCATGAGACGCACGATATGTTCACTGAAGAGAAAGCCGAAGAAGGACATGACGATCGAAATGCAAAACACCATGAGGAATGTCTGTGCAGCAACATGGTTCATCGCCTGCTCGTCTCCCCTCCCCTTGTACTGCGCGATGAGCACCGTGCCGGCAATGGGCAACCCTCCGCCAATCGCAATAAGGAGGAAGTTAATCGGGAACGTAAGCGAGACAGCGGCAACCGCCTCGGCACTCAATCGACCGACCCAGAACGTATCGACGATCTGGTACATCGTCTGAAGAACGCTCGAAATGACGATAGGGACAGCCAGGCGAATGAGCGCCTTCGGAATGGAGCCTTCGGTCAAAGACTGTTGCTGCATCGAGGGCACTGTAATGATACTTCGACGCATGAACAATGCGATTCGAACAGAAAGAGAAGCCATTTCCAATGAACAAAAATTGTACTCGAAATTCAATGCTACCCTGCCCACATGGACCTAAAAGCGATGACCATCGCGACCTACGATGCGAGCGCGGACTACTTTGCAAAACGGTTCTCGGCCTTCCCAACGAGAACTCTGCATATCGAGAAAGCTCTCGCACTCCTCGGACCACGAAAACACATTCGCGCATTTGAACTCGGATGCGGGTACGGCCGCGATGGTGCGGCGATCGCGGAACGAGTGGAGTGGTACGCGGGGATCGATGCATCGAAAACGTTCATCGCGATGGCACAGAAAAACTATCCGTCGTTGGACTGCACGGTTGCAGACCTCGAAACGTATGCCTTCCCTCCTAAACTCGACCTCATCTTCGCCTTCGCCACGCTCCTACATGTATCACCAGAAGCCGTGCGTGACGTTTTCCGGCGTGCGCACGAAGCGATGACGGAGGGTGGTATTTTCTTCGCATCGTTTCAAGAAGGAAAAGGCGAAGACGCACGCAACGAACCGACGGGCCTGCGTTTGTTTCATCTCTACACACCAGAAGCAATCCGCGATCTCGCGGGACCAGGATTCGAGGACGTACACATGCGCAAATATATTGAAACAAATGGCAAGAAGTGGTTCGAGATTGCGCTCAGGAAAACATAAAAAAAATCCCCGGACCCCCGGGGATTTCCAATAATTCGAATTAGATCGAACGACCCTGCAAGCGCCAGAGCAGTTCCGGATTGCGGAAGTAGGCGCCGAGCGTCATGACGGCGAAGACCACGACGAGCATACCGTATTCGGCGAACGCGAATCCGTGCGTGATGTTCGTGGCAAGTGCGCCGCCGTAGTAGCCAACCATGAGAACGAAACCAACGGTCGACGTGCGCGGCCAAAGGTACAGCGCTGCGATGACGAGCTTGGCGGCACCAAGATAGTATTCCATGCCACCGACGCCCAAGCGCGCGACGTACGCAGCAACTTCGGGATCGTTCATCGGCATAATAAATTCCATCACGCCGCTGAAGATCGTGAGTGCGGCAACGAGACAGGAACAAATCCAACCAACGACCAGACCAAGTTTGTTCATAAAGGGAGGGAAAGGAAGGATAGGGGCAGTATAGCGAGGGAAATCTCCCATCAATACTACCCTAGTGCGTCTTCCTTGTCCCATTCGCATTCCACTCTGTCACCGCTCCAATCTTCCGCTCCATTCGGTCAGCCCTTCGCACTATGGCGATCTGCCTTCGCGTAAGAATGTCAAAATGTTTCACATCATCGATGTACTCCGGCACGTACCACACATCCTCTTCCGCCGTCATCCATCCCCTCTTGTCGAAGCGAGAGAGATCGACAGGGCGGGAATAGGAGCGCAGGACTTTCTTTCCACGTGGCTCGGTGTATTCATGAAAGTACGACATCGCGAGCTCGCGTACGCTCGTGTACACAGGGTCGCGATACCGAAGCGTGCCATGATTCGTTTTACTGATCGCGCCGAAACATCCATTCTTCATGAAGAGCGCGACAACATGATCGTCATCGTCGTCTGAGGCTTTCAGATCGAGCACGAGCGGACGCTGCCCCTGCAGTCGCAACGCCAACGCCGCAAACATCGCACCCTCCATACAGTGCGCAATTTTTTCGCGCATCACGCGCCGCGGCGACATGCACGTCTCCCCTTTTGTCTCGAAATTGATCGGCAAACGATCAAGGTAATTCTGCACTGCCGCAGGCGTCTTCAGCGAATGAAACAACTTCGCCTCCTGCGAAGTGAGACCGAACATGGGGAAAGTGTACCACGCTCCGGCCCCATCCCCCAATAGAGCCAGAATTTTAACGTTTACTCAGCGTTTCCTAAACCACTTCGCCGCTTTCGTATTGCGATGCGGGCACCCCGGCCAACAACACGGCCGGCGTTCTCCTCCACGCAATCGCGAAAGGATTTGATTCACGTGATCAGCCCGTGTCTCTGCCTGTTTCACAATCGTGGTCCAGCAGATCCACTCGTTCCGTGCGAGAGGAGTGAGACTGTTCCATTTCTCAAGCACGTCAGGATTGGAAGCGAGCGCTTCCTTGATATCCACAGGAACGCTATGGACGACACCAGTAGCGATAGAATTTTTGGTCATCAACCACAATCATAGAAGCAGTTTCCCAAGCGCTCCAGAACAATCCGAACTAATTCGCGCTACATCTTTACTGATACGTCAGCGTTGTCGACCCTTCATGTGCCAATCCCCCACCCCGACCGTTGAACGAAACAGGGACGGTCTTCGCGCTCTTGTTCACCGTCCCAGTGAACTCCGCACTCGCGGGAATCTTCACGAAGAACGGATCGCATGTACCCGACATGCTGCCGGTGATCGCACCCCCGTTGTTATTTCCTTTGATCGACCCATCGCAGGTTCCCGACACCGTTCCGTTCACGGCGCCGCCGTTCAACGGAACATTGAGTGTGATATTCACGGAATAGCCTTTGTATTCGTACGCACCGACTGCGGCAATTGTCCCCTCTTCGGACTCATCCGGCTCCTCACTCAGTTCATTGATCACGCACGAGATGAAATTGCCATCCTCCTCGTCACACTCCGTGTAATAGAACCCAATCCCTTCGTTCACACTGAGGGTTAAGAGGATGATCGCGACGATACAGATTGCCGCCAGCGGTCCGCAACCGAGCTTGCTTGCCATATAGGCACATTCAACGCCGGAAGTGACGAGAATGCAATTGCCGCTGACACCCTCACGACAAGAGACCAATGATCGCGCCGGCCGCGATGAGCGACACGAGCTGATACCCTGTATTGATAGCGAAGAGCATCCATTTTTTCGTGCCGAAGACCT
>CAYQJY010000012.1:6872-18320 GCA_964418005.1 uncultured Candidatus Peribacteria bacterium | reverse complement strand
GCAGGTGTACGTGCAGTAATGCATTCAGCCGAGCGATACGAACGGGCGATTGAACATTTTCACATCTGTTTCTGTACTGTTCATGTGTTGTTGGCGGGCGGAATATGCCCACCCGGCGCTGTCTAACGACTATGCCGAGGCACTTCCGCCACTGCCTTTTTCTTTCATCGCAACATGTCGATTCTTTTGTCCTGGTGTCTCGAGCGGTGGGGTCACACCTGATCCCATACCGAACTCAGCAGTTAAGCCCACCAGCGCCAATGGTAGTGGTCCGTACGGTCCGCGAGAGTAGGCCGATGCCAGGACAAAGTAATCGACGCACACATTCCCGCTCCGAAAATTTTCGGGCCTTTTTTCGTGCAATCATCTCTCGCGGGGGTATCGTTTGAGTGTACTTCTTCCCCCATCTTCTATGGAGACCATGGCAGAAAGGATCGAAAACGCTGCGGAACTCCGCGAGGCACTCGATATGAATAAGGTGTTTGATGATGCGACAAAAGGGGTGAAATTCGATGAGGCGATCCGTGCACAGATGGAGTTCCAGGGTGTTGAAGCGACGGACGAGGCGGTCGATACGCTCGTTCAGGAATTGTCAGAGTCTGTGGAAGCAGTCGAAGCCTAAGACCTCGAAAAGCCCGCTGTAGCCTTGGCGTAAGCGGGCTTTTTTGTGCGTCCGCGCTACACTCGGTACGTGCAGGAGCGTCTTCAAAAAATCTTATCGGCTAGAGGAATCGCATCGCGCAGGAAGGCCGAGGAGTACATCCTTGCGGGGCTCGTGACGGTGAATGGGAAGAAGGCCGAATTGGGCCAGAAAGCGGACCCGGAAGTCGACACAATAGAGGTCGATGGGAAGGTGATGCAGGAGCGCGCAGAGATGCAGTATTACCTCTTGTATAAGCCAGTGGGGGTTGAGTCCACGAATGTGCCTGGAACGCGCGAGGCGCCCACCGTACGCGATATTTTGCCCTCCAATTTGCAGGGCAAGCTCTATCCTGTTGGTCGTCTTGATAAAGACAGCGAAGGCCTGTTGCTCATGACCAATGATGGACCCATGAGCTACCGTCTCACGCACCCGAAGTTCGAGCATGAGAAGGAATACGAAGTGACGCTCAAGGACGAAGTGAAGGAAGGCGCGCTCGATAAGATTCGTAACGGTGTGATGCTCGACGATGTGAAGACGAAGCCGACGATCATTCAGCGCATGGGTCCAAATGTCATCCGTATTTCACTGACTGAAGGTCGCAACCGCCAGATCCGTCGGATGTGTTCCAAGGTCGGATCCGAGGTGGTGAAGTTGGTGCGTGTGCGCATCACGACGCTCAGCGATGCCACCCTAAAGCCCGGAAAGCTGCGTCCGCTGACAGCAACTGAAAAGGCTCAACTTTTGGGCTCTATTGGGCTATAATAGAGGTACACACACATGCAGATCATCCCTCATGGTGCGGCTCAAGAGGTGACGGGCAGCTGTCATGAGCTTCATCTTGCTGGGAAGCGCATCCTCCTCGATTGCGGGCTTTTCCAAGGGAAGCGCAAGGAGTCAGCGGAGAAGAACGTCACGTTCGCATTTGACCCGTCGAAGGACATCGACGCGATGATTCTGAGCCATGCGCACATGGATCACGTCGGGCGCGTGCCACTCCTGTGGAAGAGGGGATACCGGGGGGCTATTCACTGCACGTACGCGACGAAAGATTTGGCGGAAGTGATGCTCGCGGATGGCGGCTATATCCAGGAGAAGGATGAGGAGTTTTTCTGCAAGCACTTGAAGAAATCGATGATCCAGTGCGAGGGGCCTCTCTACACGCAGCGCGACAGCGAAGCGTGCATGGAGCTCTTCTTGGGCAAGAACTACAACGAGTGGTTCGAAGTGTGCCCGGGCGTCCGTGCGAAATTCATCGAAGCTGGGCATGTGCTTGGTGCGGCGATGATCGTGATCGAGGGTGAGGAAGATGGAAAAACCCGTCGCGTTGGATTCACGGGTGACCTCGGTCGCAACACGCTCCCGATCATTCGCGATCCAGCGCCGATGCCCCCGGTGGAGGTCCTCATTTGTGAATCGACGTATGGTGATCGGCTTCATGGCGACATCACGAAATCGAAAGATACATTGAAGGAGGTGATCATCAGAACAGCCCAGCGTGGAGGCAAAATCTTGATCCCGGCTTTCTCGCTCGAACGCACGCAGCAGCTCGTGTACGACATGCACTTGCTGTGGGATACGAAGGAAATTCCCGCGGTGCCGATCGTCATCGATTCCCCGCTCGCATCCAGGGTGACCGATGTGTTTCAGAAGCATCCGGAGTGCTTCGATGCCGAAATGTTTCGTGATTTCCTCGCACGTGCACACAATCCATTCCACTTCTCGCTCGTGCGGTACACGGAGTCGGCGGAAGAGAGTAAAGACCTCAATGGCAAACCCGGTCCGATGGTCATTATGGCGGGGTCGGGTATGTGTGAGGCGGGGCGTATCCGTCATCATTTGAAGAATGAACTCGATGATCCGCGCAATACGGTGCTCGCGGTCGGGTTTATGGCTCAAGAGACACTCGGGTCGCGCATCCTCGATCCTCACATCCATGAGGTAAAGATTTTCGATGAATATGTGCAGAAGAAAGCGGAGATCGTGTACATTGATGCGTACTCCGGACATGCCGATAAAAACGATTTAGATGCGTTCATAGCCGCAACCGACGGAATCAAGACGTTGCTCCTCGTGCACGGAGAAATGATGCAGATGAGGCCCTTCGCCGAGCGCGTGCGCGCTGCGCATGCCGCGATCGATGTACGTATGCCTGAACGGCACGAAACCATCGTCTGTTAAACGAGCAACTTTTCGCTTCCATCGCAAGCGAACCGCGCATGCGCTTAGATTTTGGCTCGTGTACGCTGCTATACCAGCATGGCCGTGCGAGTCACCACCGGTCGTATCACCGTCGCCGTCCTCGTAGCGGTGGCGTTGTCAGCGGTTCTATATCGCTTGCCGGCTCGTACTCAGCAGCGAGCGGCATTGGAGACGATATGTCTTCCAAGTGGATATGTCAGCGAGATGAAGGAACTTGATGTCACAGATATGTGGCCGAGCGACGACACAGTACTACCGAACGCGCCGAGCGGCGTCGCACCGACGCCTGGCGGTGCGTACTGTAAGCGGACGTGCAAAGCTGAACTTGCCGTGAATCCCGAATCAGAAGAATGCAATCAGACGGATCCGCTGACGGGGGAGCCGAAGGTATGTTTGATGGAGGGCTCTTGCACTCCCATTGCCTGGGAGCTCGCAGACGGCACAAAGTACTATTTCGTGTTCGATTCGCCGCTGGGTGATAATAAGTACTACGAATACCGCGATGCGAATGGGTACCCTGTTTACAATGAGGATGGTAAGGCGATGGAGGGGTGCGTGATGTCATACACCGACTACGATGAAACATGTTCAACAAGTTCGGACTCAGCGAATTCGGATCCCAACTCATCGTCTTCCTCAGATGCCCCTCGTCCACCTCCTCCTCCAGGATCGAGCGCTGCATCCTCAGCGTTGTCCGGTCATTCGTCCTCTTCTTCCACCTTCAGTTCATCCTCCTCCAGTTCATCCTCCTCCAGTTCATCCTCCTCATTGTCATCACCTTCTAGTTCTTCATCGACCGGGGAGTGCGGCAATACGATTGTCGAAGGAGATGAGGCATGTGACGATGGCAATGACTCGAACGAAGATAAGTGTACGAATGAGTGCGAGTTGCCAGAATGTGGAGATGATCACATCCAACCGAACGGTGCCGATGGAAAAGAAGGCACCGATGATGATGAATTCTGCGATGATGGCGATGCAAATACAGATGAGGTGGATGAGTCTGTCCTGTGGTGCTCCACAAAGTGCAAATTGCCACAGTGCTCGGACAAGATCGATAACGATGGTGACGGCGCTATCGACGGTGCCGACAAGGGGTGTGTTGATCCGGAGTGTGCCGTGAACGGTGCTCCAGCGCCCGGTCGCAATGAGGAAGTGAATATGTGCGTCATCCCTGGTGGCGATGGCAGTCGTTCAACGTCGCTTGGAGCCCAATGCACTGGTAACTCCGATTGTCGTGGAAATATCGACGGTCCAACCAACAGGGTGTTCTGTTTATCCGCAGGCAGCTCCATTGGTCACTGTACCGATGTTGCAGCCGGTGCGGAGTTTCTTGCGCAGGCGATGCCCGCCGGAGGGTTCCAATTCCCGATCTGCCCGCAGGGACAGCGGCAGTGCGGGTACCCGGTTGGCAACGATAACGCGTGTCCGGGGGGGTTGAATAATGCTACGTGCGCTGCGCAGGAGGCTCGCAAAAACTGTCTGCTGCAGACCGCACAAGGGCAGTGTCCGGATGGAATCATTGTCTCCCGGGCTATCGGTCAGAGCTGGGGATGTATCCAGGGCGCTGGGCAGCCGAATATGTGTGGGCCGGCCGGGGAGTGGTACTGCAAGTGCCCGGAAGAAATTGTGGTCCCGCCAGGTCCCTGGCAGCAATGCCCCGCACAGTGCGGGGATGGCATTGAGCAAGCGGGAGAGCAGTGTGACGATGGCAACCAAGTGGACAACGACGCCTGTACGAATGACTGTATTGATAACATCGGTAATCAGTGCCCGCAGGACGTGAATGACTGTGCGAAGGGCGGTGACGCATTCTGCGCTGCAGACAATAAAGTGTGCCAACGCGACAACCAGCTTCCGTGTATCAAGTGCGTGCAGCCGGTCGGCGGCTGCGATGGTTGGGAGTGCCGCGACGGAGGCCTTGATGCCTGTGCCGCGCACGGGAAAGAATGCAGCTTGATGAACCAGCTGCCGTGCATCGAGTGCATCGCGCCGAATTCTTGCGGTAATGGAAAGATCGATCTTCTGCAGCCGACGGTCGTGGACGACGGGTGCCGGGTGGCGGGGATCGCGGGCGAGATGTGTGTTGACGAAGGTCAGGGTGTCGACCTGCCGCGCGAATACATCTATGACGCATCCTTCGCATGTTTCAATGGAGCGCACTGCATGAACGTGGGGCACGGATGCGTATGGGAGCCGACGCCTGCATTGCAGGAATGTTTACAGGAATCGGGGGATACTCGGTCTCTTGCCGCGCAGCTCACTGCCCAAATTCCGGGTGTGCCGCTCTCCGCGCCGGAGCAGTGCAACACGATCATTTGCTGCAACATGAATTTCAGCTTCGAACCCATCACCTACAGTCGGTGCGTTGCGGCGGTGCGTGCCCGCGAGGCCCAACAAGAGCCGAAGCCCCCGCGCGGTCAGCCGCTGCAGTGTTACGACGACTTCGATAATGATGGCGACGGCTTGATCGATTTCCAGGATCCCGGATGTAGGGCCTCCATCTACGAGAGCACCGTTCCCCAACCCAAATCCAGCCCGACGCCGGAGTGTGAGGTGGGTGGTTGCTATGGCAACCTGTGTGTGCCGCGCGGCACGGATACGCGTTCCCATTGTCCGGTCGGGCAGCAGGATGCGTGCTACATCACGGCGACGTGCGCATGGAACGGCACGATGTGCGCATGGAGCGAGACCCCGGTACTAACCGAATGCCTCACGGACAATGCTGCGGGGAGTTGCCCTAGCGACCAGTCTTGTATGTCGCGTGGCGGGTGCGAAGATAGCGGTGGCAGTGCCGGAAATGCGTGCGGTGCTGATAATTTGAACGTGTGCTGCACGGTCGTCGATGCGCCTGTCGAAGATTGTGACGATGGGAACAAGATCAACGGAGACGGGTGCAATGAGCAGTGTGCGATCGAATGCACGAAGCATGCAGATTGTCCCGAAGGTGCATGTGCGGATGGAATATGTGTCGACCAGTGCCAGCCACCTGAAGCTCCCCGCGTCGCATCGACTGGTCTGAATCCGTGGGAGACGACGGTGCTGCGTCTTATGGCCCAGTTTGCACCGAGTCGTTTTACGTTGCTCCCGTAAGATGATGCATCTCTTCGGTCGGTCGGCGGGTGGATGGTTGCGGAGAATGCCGTGGTTCTTTTCTTGCGTGTGTTCGGCGATCTTGTTCTTGCCCGTTGCGTCTGCCCAAGTGTGTGGTGACGGTAAATGCGAGGGATTTGAGTCGAACATGGCCGGGAATTGGTACTGCCCTGACGATTGCGACGGTACAGAGCCGTGCGGCGGGCAGCGTGGGATGACGGCTCAGCAGTGCTCCGCGCTGCCGTGTCCCGGAGGTGCTCGATGCAGACTGCATGCCGTGTTCGATCAGTGTTATTGCTATCTCGATGGTGGAAGCGGCGTCGCCCAATGTTCCGACGCGTTGGATAACGACAGCGATGGCGAGATTGATGCACTTGTGACCAGCCAAGGGGGAGGGGGCACGACGATCGGTAACGGTAACCCTTTCGGAGGCGTACGTAGTTTCGTGAATCAGCATGCCGCGGAGTTCGGATACAGGACGATTCCGGACACGGCGGCGGTTCATAACGATGCAACGACTGCGCAGAAGGTTTGCCAGATCGCAGGGTACACGCAGGTTGTTTCCGTCGAGTGTGAGGCGCCAGCCTACGAGAATCGGTGCGGATATGCGTCGTTCGAGAATAATGGAATGTACCGATGGGATGGGTCGGATTTCGTGTCGATTCGCGACAACGTGTGGATCAGTTCTATCACATGCAGCGGCAGTGTGACGGACTGTAGCGATGGGCGGGATAACGATGGCGACGGGGGCGTCGATATGAATGACGATGGCTGCGTCACGACGCAGGATACGAAAGAGACGAAGCACGATGCTCAGTGTGTGTCGGCCGATGATCCTGTCGAAGGTCTCGCGGAATGTAAGGATGAAAAGGATAATGACGGAGACGGGAAGACCGATTTCGCGGGTGATGATCCTGGATGCGAGAACGGTGACGATAACGACGAGCGGGATAGGGACAACGGTTGCCCGCAGGAGCACCCGCAGTGCGGGAAAGAAGTGTTGAATGCAGGAGAGCAGCTATGCCCGGGCCAGGTGCTCGAATGGGGCAACGGCAATTGTAAAATGGAGACTGGTGATGCAGGACGTTGCTTCGAGTGCAAGGATTTCGGGCAGTGCCCCGCAGACTTCAACCACTGTGGGAACGTGGAGACCGCGCAGTGCCCCGAAGGAGAGAACGTCGTGTGGAGCGATGCTGGCGAGCAATGCGATGGTGGTCGCTGTTACTCGTGTGTCGCTGACCGGCGATGCTTGCGTTTACCTCACCATTGCGCCGATTGCTCAGAAACGGCGGATAGTTGCGGGCCGTGTCCAGACGGCAGTGAGCCTTCGCCGACGCCGTTTCCGGGTTGCGCGGGTGATGATGATCCTCCGATCTGCCCCATCGATTGCAAAGCCGATGCTGATTGCGGAAGTGAAATGCGTTGCACGCCGAATCAGGATGATCCGTCCAAGCCTGGTTGCTGGTTGGATGCAGGCAGCGGACTCTGCGTGAAGCAGTGTCTCGTGCCGCGCTGCATCGACAACAAGTGCGAGCTTGCGACGCCGCCCGAAGGAGCACCGGGACACCCGTACGTTCCGTGCGAAGCGGCACAGTGTCCCGCTCCGCGCTGCGGCGACGGCATCGTACAGGGGAATGGTGCGGATGCTGTGCCGGATGATGGTCTAGGAGGTGGTGGAGAGAACCCAGAGCGCCCGGCACCCGTACGGCCGCCGCCTGATGACGATCCTTCGCCTCCGACATCCGGGACGAATCAACCGTCAAAGGCGCCGACTGTCGCAACCTGCGACGATACCATGCGCTATGCGTCGCGCATTGTGAGTGGAATTCTGACAAAGCACCATGATCCCAAACGCATGTATGGACCCATTGATGGCAGGACTGCACAGTTCTCGTTTGTGTATGGATCGTCCGGACCGTCCGGCGTGCTCGGATTCCCGCCGGGCGTCGTCATTCGCAATGGACCAGGGGTTGATGCGGTCTTCAGTCTCGTTCTTCCGGATTTGCGTGAGGGCATTTTCACCCGCCGTTTTTCGCTTTCTCTGAGCGACGATAACGCCGAGTATCGCGATCTAGGGGAGTATGAACCGGCGGATTTCGGCCCGCGGACCGCGGAGAGTGCCAGGCAGACATCCTTCAGTATCGATATCGATTTGGAGACTGTTAATCTTGATCGTGCCAGGTTCGTGAGGATTGATGAACATGTTTCTACGCAGACACCGGCAATTGATTCCATCGAAATCCTGCACCAGGAATGCGAGCAATCGGGGGCATCGTCGCCTGCGTGCCCCGGGGGATACGCGTCGGGAGGCGTTCCTACGCAGAGTCGACCGAGATGTGGCAGCAGTGGTTGGTTGCGTGAGGATGCACGTGGCGTGTGCAGTTGCGTGTATGCGACTCTTCCCGGACCTGCGTCGGATGACGTTATTGCGTCGCTGCTTGCAGATCTTGACGGCGACGGCGATCCGGACGAAGAGTGCGACGATGGGAATAACGTCGGTGACGACGGTTGCAGTCCGACGTGCAAAAAAGAAATGTGCGGCGACGGTGCCGTGCAGCAGAAAGGTGCCGATGGAAAGCAAAACACCTTGGACGACGAAGAGTGCGATGATGGAAATATCATCGGAGGTGATGGCTGCAGTCCTCTGTGCAAGGCGGAAACCTGCGGTGATGGCGTACGAGATCAGGGAGAAGAATGTGACGACGGTGACGAAAACTCAGACACGGAGCCGAGTGCCTGTCGGACGAATTGCATGCGACCGAAGTGCAACGACGGCGTGGTCGATGACGTGGCACCGTACCGAGAACAGTGTGACTGTGGTGAAGAAGGCGCGGCGATTCTGCAGAGCGTGATCGATGCCGCAGGGCAGCCGATCGCTCCCATGCCGTTTTGTACGACCACACTCAAAGATGGTACGAAAGCCGCGTGCGCAGTCTTCGATTGCCATGCTGAGTACTGTGGCGATGGGGGGCAGTTCAACACGGGGCCGGATTTGAAGAGTGGCACTGCGGACGACGAACGGTGCGACGATGGTGAACGTAATACCGACGAAGGAGTTCTTTCGGGGTGTCGCACCGACTGCAAGTATTCGCGCTGCGGTGACGGTGTCGTCGATACTCCAGCGGGCGAAACGTGCGATGAAGGCCAGGCGATGTTCCGATGTGCCGTGCCGCCGAACGACCCGTGCACGTGCGGTATCCCGAGTTGGGGTGGCAATCCGCCGTTGGGCAATCCGCTGGATCAGACGTGCTGCGGTGGGTCTGTTCTGTGCATCCCGCATAACACGCCTACCTGCCCCTCAAACTGTGGCGTGACACACAGCACGTGCGGCAACGCCCGCATCGAGCGTGACGAAGAGTGTGACATTACGGAAACGAAGAAGCTCTTCCTCTTCCGTCCGAATCGAGACGGTGGAAAGCTGTCCTTCATCGAAGACAATGGTCTGTGGGGCGTAGTGCCGGTGAGCATCGAGAAGAAGTACACGACCGTGGACCATGCCCCGCATGCGGGGGCTTCCCCCGATAACGCATATATGCGCAGCAAGAAACAAGGTCTTGCAGTCACGTACTTCCATCTCTGGGACGTCATTACAACGGCCGGCTATGCACAGTCGATTGTTGCGCGCATCGGGGTCGACTTCTCCGGGAAAGGGACGGACTGGCGCATCGTTGAGGCTCCGATGACCTTTGTGAGTAACCAACCGATCAGCATCGTCGAGATGAATGGTGCGATCCTTGCCGTGGAAGGGGACGAAGCCCTGCACACGGTGTATCTCACGCTCTATAACCCGACAACAGGGCGGCAGTTGACGAATAAGACAACGATTGATTCCCCCATCGTCGTCAATGGGACCCAGAACATCGATATCGATGCGATCGAGCTGCTCGTCGAGGCGAATATGAGCGCCGACGGCAAAGCGTGCACTGCTCAGTGCATTCTCAAGCGGTGCGGCAATACCGTCGAAGATACAGATATTGGGGAGACGTGCGATGATGGGGACGCAGAGAGTGGGGATGGCTGCAGCGACCGATGCGAAGACGAAATTTGTGCACTTCCCCCCAAGTGACGCGCGGTCCTGCCGTGCATCGGCAATCGCCCACGTGTTAGGATGGATCCCTTTATGCACCCGACTCCCGACAAGCAACGAACGAAGAGTCTCGCGGCGCTTGCGCTCGCGGCAATCGTGCTGGGTTTTGTGGTGTACCAGGGCGAATCGCGCCGTGCGCAGGTGGGTGGCGACGCGGGTAATGAGCCGATCTGCGATCCACGGTTCTGTGGCAACGGTCAGGATGACCCCAGCGAGGATTGCGATGACGGAAACACTGCTGAGGGTGACGGGTGCGATCCGCTGTGCCGCATCGAATGTACGGACGACCGTCACTGTCCTTCCGGCGAGTGTGCTGGCGGGGTGTGCCGATCGCTTTGCGGCAATGGCGTCGTCGAACCGTCGATCTGTGTGAGTGATGGTGGCGGTTTCGAGTGCCCGCCGCCGGTCGAAGGTGATAGAAAAGTCGTGTTCTTGCCGGGAGACGGTGTGTCGGGTGCCCTTGCGAGCGGTGACCTGAACCGCGACGGAAAGCGCGATATCGTGGTGACGTACATGGTCGGTACCTCTGCGGGCACCGAGGGCCGCTACACAGCGACGATCCAGGCGTACATCAACACTGGCAATGGCACGTTCGATCCTCCCCGTTTCGTCGGGACATTTGCTTGGAACGATGGCGGAGGCGACAGGGGATTGGATGTGTTCGATGCCGACGGTGACGGCGATGACGATGTGATCGTGTACGACTCATGGTCCGAACAGAAGCCCGAAGTGGGGCAGGTGGCCGGTGGCATCGTGGTGTACCGCAACAACAATCTCACATTTTCGCGTGTGGATGCTCTCCCTCGCCAGTACGCATTCCACCTGACGCACGGGCGAAGCGTTACGGACAATGATCCGATGCTGGGTATCATCGGTTTTCCTGTTCATAACGGCGTTGCGCAGCCGCGCCCCGGCGTTCTCTTTGAGTCACCCGTAGCCCTTGGCGGTAACAGCGGGAACGATATCATGCGCTTTGCCGATATGGACGGCGACGGTCGTGAGGATGCGGTGACGGTGACCTCCGACGGCTTGGTCGACGGGTCGTTTGGGTATCGTGTGCGAACGCACATCGCCGCCTCCGACGGAACATTCGGCAGCCCCGTCACGTTCTTCGAGCGTGCTGCGCATCCGTACGGCCATGTCCTGCGCACCGCCGATATGAACCGCGACGGGAGGGTCGACATACTCCTTGCCGAGAATTCGCGGGATGTCGTGGTGGCTCTCGGCGACGGGAACGGAGGAGGGGCGTCGCATGTCATCGTGCAGTTTCCATTTTCCACGTATTACCTTGCGGTTGCCGATCCCACAGCCGACGGCATTCCCGACATTATCGCAACACAGGGGCAAGGTACGGAAGGACGCAACCTTTGGGTGGCTGCCGGGCGCGGAGACGGAACGTTTACATCACCGACGCGGTTACTCACCG
>CAYQJY010000012.1:0-6862 GCA_964418005.1 uncultured Candidatus Peribacteria bacterium | reverse complement strand
CCGTCAGTCCGCCATCCGCAAATAGGCCGCCGTTCCCATGGAATCCCGGGCCGTACTACATCGCCGATATGCACGCGGACGACTACGACGGCGATGGGCGGCTGGATCTGTCGATGACGCACTGGAACGCGAGCGACGGAGCAACGGTGATTCTCTTCCGTTCGTCCCTCAGCGGTTGCACCGAAGTGCCGCCCGTCGTGACGTGTTCACAACCCGAGGAGTGTGATGATGGCAGCGAGAATGGCAAGCCAGGGAAATGCACCAAGCGTTGCACCTATTGTGGAAACGGCCAGATTGATACCGTCAATAATGTTGTGGAACCGTGCGACGAAGGTGCGAATAACGGCGAACCAGGATCCGATTGCACGCTGCGTTGCACGATTGATACGACACTCCAGCATCATACCGTTTGCAGCAACAGGCAGTGCGTTGTGGCCGACGGCCCCGGAACTAATCTCTGCACCACCGATGCCCATTGCTGCGATCCCGCCGACCCCACCTGCAAACACATGGCGTGCACGGGGGTCGGAGCCTGCACCGAAGTTGCCGGTCCCGGCATGCCCCTCTGTACCACGGGCACAGATTGTTGCGATCCCGCAGATCCCACCTGTACGCACAAGCAGTGTGATTTCTTCGCTGAAACATGCGACACCGTTCCCGGTCCCGGCAGCCCGCAGTGCACGGTGGATAACGCCTGTACGTCCTTCCACTTCTCCTGCGAAAACCAGCAGTGTGCCATCCAGCCAGGGGACGGTCCGGACACCTGTACCTCGGCTGCGGATTGTGAACCTGTGCAGCACCTTGGCTGCGTCGGTATAGGCCAGTGCGCCCTCATCGACGGCCCCGGAACTAATCTCTGCACCACCGATGCCCATTGCTGCGATCCCGCCGACCCCACCTGCAAACACATGGCGTGCACGGGGGTCGGAGCCTGCACCGAAGTTGCCGGTCCCGGCATGCCCCTCTGTACCACGGGCACAGATTGTTGCGATCCCGCAGATCCCACCTGTACGCACAAGCAGTGTGATTTCTTCGCTGAAACATGCGACACCGTTCCCGGTCCCGGCAGCCCGCAGTGCACGGTGGACAACGTGTGTACGTCCTTCCACTTCTCCTGCGAAAACCAGCAGTGTGCCATCCAGCCAGGTCCAGGCACCGATACGTGCGTGTTTGTCGGAGATTGCGCCCCACTACTATGCAACAACGATGACATCTGTGATGCGAACGAACCGTGCCAGTGTGGCGACTGCATCATTGAGCCGCGGTGCGGACAATGCGATGGAGACGATGTGTGTGAACCAAATGAGTCGTGTGCATGTGACGATTGCTTGGTGCACCCGCAGTGTATTCCACACACCGAATGCGATGTTCAGAGCAAGCGCTGCGTCGTCGTGGCGGGAGCTGGCACGAATACGTGTTTTGGCGATCCCGATTGTGCCGAGCCCGGACGCTACGCCTGTGACTTGCGGCGCTGCGTATTCGATCCTGCGGCGGTCGGTATCGACACGTGCTCGGCCGATGCCGATTGTAGCGACGATGCGCATCGCCAGTGCAACCCATTCCTCCAGAGCTGCATCGTGATCAACGAACCAGCCCAAGATCAGTGTGCCGGCGATCCCGATTGTGGTGACTATCATACGGAGTGCGCCGCACAGCAGTGCGTGCTGGTGGCTGGGGTGGGTACCAGCGAGTGCATCGATGACGTGCAGTGCACACTGTGCCGCAACGGGTTCATCGAGACCGGCGAGGATTGCGACGATGGACAGGGGAATAGGCGAGATCCGCCGGGCGATCTTGGGAATCAGTATTGCAAGTGGGAGTGCATTCGTCCCGCCTGCTTCGATGGCAGCGATAACGATAGTGACAGCTTCCCCGACGCGCTGGACCCCGGTTGTTGGGAGTACGATATCGATGCCGTTCTTGGCACGAAGAGCACTGCGTTTCTGGCACAACTCTTCTCCCAAGTACCACCCTCACCACCGATACTCCTACCGCTCTCTCTTGTACGATATCTGCCGGGGAAGGACGATGAGGTGTGCCCCGTCGGCACGGTCGACCGCGGGGATCGATGTTTGCTCCAGTGCACGCCAGGACAAAAATGCCCGACGGGTGATCCGTGCCCAAAAGACGGCGTATGCCCCAGTACATGCGGCAACAAGATCATTGATCTCGCGCTCGGCGAAGAGTGCGACGACGGCAACCTGGATGACAGCGACGCATGTACCAATCAATGCCGTCTCCCCCCATGTGTGGGTCCGAATTGTCCTCGATGCGGCGATGGCGTACACCAACCCGAACTCGGTGAGCAGTGTGACGGAAGCGATCCACCCTCTTCCGTCGTTCGTGGGTGTACCGATAATTGTCGTCTGCGGTGCAAGACCAATGCCGATTGCCCCGGAACGTGTGACGTAGAGGCTGGTTTGTGTCTGCCGCCCGTGTGCGGCGACGGCGAAGTGAACCAAACGTGGGAGCGCTGCGACGACGGGAATATCGATAATATCGACGCATGCAGCAATGCATGCCAGCCTACGTGTACGGAGGATGCCGACTGCGACACAGGTCGTTGCGATCAAGATCGCCAAGTGTGCCGTCAGCCCTGCGGCAACGGTACGGTCGACAATAACGAGCAGTGCGATGACGGCAATGCGGTTGAGAACGATCTCTGCACCAACCGGTGCGAACGGACGTGTTCGGATGATCTGACATGCGATTGTGACGAAGAGAGGGGAGTGTGTCGCCCGATGTGCGGCAACGGGCGTTTGGATCTTGGTGAAGGATGCGACGACGGCAACCGCGACGATCGCGATCAGTGCACGAACCATTGCGTCGTTCGCTGTCGTCCGGGAACAGTCTGCCCCGATAACCAAGCATGTCCGCAGAATGGCATCTGCCCCGTTCCGGGTATCTGCGGCGACGGCATCGTCAACGACGCGTCGGAACAGTGCGACGATGGCAACAACATCGATGTCGACATGTGCTCTACCGCTTGCCGTGTTCGATGCTTGCAAAATCTCGAATGTCCCAACGGTCTTCTGTGCCTCGGAGAAGAATGTGTCGAATGCAGCAACAGCCTCCAGTGCGTTATCGGCTTCTGCGTCGACGGCCACTGTCGTCAGGCCCTTCCGATCTGCGGTAATGCCATCACGGAACCGGGCGAAGTCTGCGATGATGCAAATGGCGACGATGCCGATGGTTGCACCTCGAGCTGCTTCTTCCCCATCAACCATGCGTGCGTTGCGTCGGCCCAGTGCCAGACGCGCCTCTGCCAGGCGGGTACGTGCCAGCCGTGTACCGACGCTGGCCAGTGTGGTTCCGGTCTGCGCTGTTCCCAGGGCAATTGTCTCTTCGGTTCGCTCTCGTGTGGCGATGGCGTCGTGCAAGCCGGAGAAGCGTGTGACGATGCAAACCTCATCGAACAGGACCAGTGCACAACTGCCTGCGTGAAGCCGTTCGGTGAGGCGTGCGGCCATGCATCCGAGTGTGCGAGCACCATTTGTTCGGGCGGCACCTGCGCCCCCTGTCGCGCAGATACCGAGTGTTCCGCAGGATTGCGGTGTGCCATCGGCATGTGTTTGACGCAGGCGCAGATGGCCCTGATCCCGAATATGTGCGGGAACGGCCTTCTGGAAGCCCAGGAAGCCTGCGACGATGGCAATGCGAACTACGGCGATGGCTGCACCCCGACGTGTGATAGTGGCAACAATCCTTCCCGTGTCGAAGTCGCGGCCAACGTGTCCGTCCAACTGCCGTTCGGGGCGAATGGTGCGGGAGACGAGTATCTCCGCGGCGGGGCCGGTGATGGTTTGAGCGATACAGGTCCCGCGACGGTCGCACTCATGGCCGCCGGTGCCGCCGCTGGGACGGCCTGGGTACGACGCAGGTTTCGTCGCAAGAGCGATTGACGGTTGACCCCTCCGGTGACATCACGTGCTGTAGGGAAATGCACGCGCGGTGGTATGCTTTCGATGATGTTTCTCCGTTACGCGCTGGGGTTCCTCAGCGCAGCCGCCATCGGGCTTGTGGTGTTTGTGACGCAACCGAGCGCTCAACGTGACGCGTTGTTTGCTCTTATCATTATTGATGATTCGAATAGTTCACCGCCGTCCTGCGGTGGCGTGGGAGACTACTGCAATATCAGTTTTGATCCGTGTTGTGCTGCAACCCCCTGTTTGTTGGACGAGGGCGGAGAACATGGGGAATGCCGATCGCCGACTCCGAATGGTTCCGAATGCACGAGGGATGCAGAATGTCTCACAGGGAGCGCATGCTGCGGTCCGGCTCCGCACATGTGTTTGCCGAAGGGGACCCCGTTGCCTGATGGGACCACGTGCGGTGGTCCGCCCGCGTGTGGCGCGATTGGCAGTCCGTGTGTGTTTGCTTTCAACGGTCCAGATGGTTGTTGCGCTGGGTCCGAGTGCGGACGGGGGAATGTTTGCACTGCGCTATCGTCGTCTTCCTCTTCCTCCTCCTCACCGGGTGGAAGCGTCTGTGGGAACGGTGCGGTTGAGACGGGTGAAGGGTGCGATCCCGGCACAATCGATAGCGCCACGTGCGACTATGCGAATAATGATGCGGTTCACCGGTGTACATCCGCCGAGTGCGGCGACGGGTACAAGAATGTGGCGAAGGGCGAAACGTGCGACGATGGCAACCAGGTCGCTACGGATAGCTGCAGCAACTCGTGCAACACGTGTTCGGTCTCGTGCCCGTCGGGCGCGAATCAAGCGACGTGCAATGCCGCGCCCGGTTGCACGTACTATCCCGGCGATTGGTGGCTGCTGTATTTGAATCCATCGTGCAAGAAAGTGCCGGAGTGCGGCGGTTCGGCCTCGACCAGCTCGCCGCCTCCAGCGTCGTCTTCCTCTGATTCATCCTCCTCTGATGCATCTTCCTCGAGTTCCTCATCCTCTTCCGCCAATCCGAACGATCGCGCGTGCTGCACGTACGCATTCGCGGGGAGCGATGCGGTGCCCATTGCGTGCGAATTACAGCCGTCGAAGGAGGCATGCGTGACCAATGCAAAAACGATGAAGTGGTTGCCGGATCAGACGTCCTGTGCTCCGAGCTACGGCTCCGTCTGTCTCTTGCCTGATCCCGAGGTGTCGATCAACGGCGTCGTTGCGGCGTTCCCAAAACCCGCAGTTCCCAATAAGCAACTGTCCTCTGTTGTAACAACGGCGCCGTTTTCGTTTACCATCACAAACAAAGGACAGGCAACCGCGACAAACGTCACCGTGACAGCGACGGTGCAGTCGAACATGACGTTCGCGGCTACTCTCGACACAATTACTGCTGCCAAGTGTGCACTCACGAACAGCAATACGAGCATTTCATGTACAGCAGCGACACTTGCCCCAGGGGCGAGTTTCACAGTGACCGGTACCGTGAGCCTTGCTTCGAGCGCAACTCCCACTTGCCTACAGGAGTTCCCCCTCACGGTATCTGTTTCACCGCTCCCTGCCGAGCGAACGACCGATAACAACAGTATTGTGCAGCAGTATCTGTATAATTGCGGCGTGTGCTGTTGGGCGACGGGCCCCGCATGCGGGAGGGATAATTACAAGGAGAAAGCGAAGTGCCCGGAGACCACTGCCCAGTGGTGGCTTCCTGCTCCGAACACGTGCAAAGATTGCGCGGCTTGGAAGTCATCTTCGTCATCCTCCGCGCCGCTTGTTGCGTGCTGCTTGTATGACAGTCAGACGGCACGCCAGGGGGGTACGTGGAACGTGGTGGAGTGCCTGATGCGTGAGCGTAAGAATACTTCGGATGATCGGTGCCATACGTTTGAGGAAGCGCTCGCGAGACATACAGGTGTCTTCTCGCCTGATGTTTCCGAAAACCTCTGCAACACGGATAGAGTAAAGGCATGCGGCAAACAGCCGGTTGATTTGAAGATCACTAAAACGCTCGCAAGCGATATACCGCGGCCGGCTACACCTGGGACGGTTATCACATATACGATTACCGTTGAGAACCTGAATACAACGGTGACGGCGAACAACGTCAGTGTGGATGATTCTTTCAGTCATCCTCATTTGACGTACGTAGGATTCGAATCGTCTGACAAGGTTACGTGTCCAAAAGATGCCGCTGCGCTTGGAACATTGAACGTGATTACGTGCGATCTTGGGGATGTATTCTCCCCGTTTACAAAAACGTTCAAGCTCAAGTTTACGCTGAAGGAAAAACCGTCAAACTTTCCTTTATGCGGTGCAGTCAGAAATACTGTGCGAGTTTTCTCCGATAATTTCGATACGGTGTCGCAGAATAACAATGACACGTCTGCTGTGTTCTATCCATACTGTCCGGTGACTCATCCTCAGCAGCAATATTGTTGTACCAAGAGTACGTTCACGTGCTCGCCGATCAGTGAGGATGCTGCATGTCCGGATGGTGCTCACCCGACTCAAAAAGAGTGTACGACGGCGTGCGTCGCAGATGCGAAAGGTCAATGCTGCGTGCGTGCGCAATCTGTGCCGATTACAGACACATCAGTGGATTATTATTATTGCCCCGCGCTGCCTGTTGTAGACACAAAAGCAGCATGCGAAAATTTACTGAAAGACGGGCCGTTCGAGCGGCAGGGTTTATATCAGAATACACATGTTCAATTCACTCCAGGAGGCTCTCCATCTTGCTCTCGAGAAGAGTGCCAAGCAAAATTCCAATCATCTTCATCGTCATCTTCCTCCGCACCCACCAAGGATGTTGCGGTCTCACTTGACCTTTCAACGACGTGGATGGATGAAAAAATGCGGATGGTCAAACCCGGCACGAAAGTCGTCTACACAGCGACTGTGACGAACAAGAATGGCGCACGCGCGACGGGTATGCCGAGAACCTTGCAGATGCGCAGGAAGAC
>CAYQJY010000011.1:0-18478 GCA_964418005.1 uncultured Candidatus Peribacteria bacterium | reverse complement strand
AACATTGGGTCGCATGTCACTGTGCGTAACGTTTCCGGTGACGGCGAAGCTCAGACGTACACGATCGTCGGTGCGACGGAGGCCGATCCGTTCGAGCACAAGATCAGCAACGAATCCCCCATCGGTAAAGCTGTCCTCGGTCAGACGAAAGGTGATACCGTGAAAGTCGTGACGCCTTCCGGCACGTTGCAGTACGAAATCACGAAGGTTGCCTAAGAGTGTGGTAGTCTGAGCGTATGGCCGACGGAGCCACATCGAGCGGCATCCCCATCATCGTCCCACAGTCCGTGCGCGATGCGTTTGGCGACCTTGTCGATCTCATCATCGCGTCAGAAAGCATGAACGACGATGAGCGCCGGTACTGGATCGACATCCTCCCGGTGATGACCCCGGAGCAAGTATCGAAATTGCGCGATATTCTTGTTCGCGAAAAAGACCAGCTCGCTGCGATTGATGCGAAGTATTCGAAGGACATGGAGAGCCTCGCCGATGCAAAAGCGGTGGAACAAATCGGCACCAATATGAAACAGCGACGCGTAGAGCGGGCAACGACGGAAGCCAGCGATAAAGAGCAGGAAAACAAGGCAACGGAAAACATTCTCAACGAGATCGACAAAGCCTAATGCCCCAGCGGCATCGCGAGAAGGAAACGCTCGATCAAGGCATGAAGCTCTTGTGGGGCCTCGTCTGTTGCGCGGTATCCACCTGTTTTCAACTGTACATCAGCTTCCACTGCCCATGTGACAGTCTCCGTGAGAGCAGAGAGAGAACATCGCTGGGCATAGGGCTGTAACGCTCGAAGCGCAAAAGGGTGAACGCCCGTTCGCTCGGCAATGTCCCGCGGCGATGTCAGTCCGTCATCAATCGCTGCACGCACGAGAACGAGATTCTTGAGCATCGAAAGAAGGATTGCCCAGAGACCGTACGCATCTGATCCGCGTTCTAGTAATCGTTTTGCATACGAGAGTGCCTCTTTCTTTCGTCCAGCAGAAATACAATCTGTCATCGTCCACACTACGCCCTCATCGGTCGGAATCGTGTGCTCCTCAATTTCTTCCTTTGTAACGATGCCACTCGGAAGAGCAAGACAGAATTTTTCCAATTCGGTCACAAGCGCGTCTTGATCATCACCGAGCTGCTCGATGAGCGACTCCGCGGCACCCACTCCAAAAGACAAACCCAATTTTTGCCCTTCGGTCACGAGCCACTGCACGAGTTTTGGACCGCGCACCGAAGAAAATGTCTTCGATGACGCCACAGCAATAAGCTGCTTGATGCCTCCAAGACGTTTATCAGGTGCAGCATCGACAAAGAGAAGCACGGTCGCCGGGTGGATAGAAGTCTCAAGCGCCTGAATTTCTTCCTTCGTCGCCTTCGGAACGCCGTCAACAATCACGAGACGCCTCTCCGACAGGAATGGCATCACCCCGACTTCGTCCAGAAGCTCTCGTACCGTCAGACCCTTCCCATCCATTCGGACGATGTTATCCGCACCGTGTTTCTTCGAAAATTCGTCAATCCAGCGCTTGCGCTCGATACGCAGCGCATAGAGGTTCTCACCAGTCATGAGCGTCATCGCTGTCACAGCCCGATTGTACCTGCCTGCCGGCAGGCAGGCGCCTTTTTAGCCCATTGTTTGCGTGGAAACTACGACCTATTTTAACTATTCGTCAATGACTGCCGGATTGTCGAAATCGCGTTTTTTGGGTACAATGATGGGAAATGTCCACGACACACAAAACACACTTCTCGAAGGCACTGACACTCGTTCCGCTCGCACTGTTTGTGGCTGTCGCGTCGTTCAGTATTGGAACGCGGACAGCAGGCGACCTCAGAGCGATTCAGTACTCGTCTGCTACGGACGACTCGGTCCGCGGAGATCTGACTGCCGATGGCGTCATCGACGAGAGAGACGTGATCGTCATGTTGGAGATAGCACAAGGCTATCGCACGGCAACGCCAGCCGAACTTGAAGCGGATCCAAACAACAACGGCGTCATCGGTGTTGATGATGCAATTCGCATCCTCCGTTCGATGTCCGATCGCTGACCTCACTTTTATGAAGACAGTCTCAACCCTTCGGCTCATTGCATCATCGCTCATTGCCACGATGCCTCTGATCAACGGAGTGAGCTTCGCACAAGGTGGCCCAGACGTCACGTTCGAACTTCGCCCTCACTGCGTTGAAGCGGACCATGCAGCCGCAGAGGAGACATTCGGAGGCGAAGTACCGGAGATTGACGGCATTATGACCCTGACAGAAGGATCGACCCTACCATGTGCTGAGTACGGCGTTCGCGATCCTTTGAGCCGCCAAACCGAAATGCTGAAGGTCGGCGATACGCTCGACATGGACCTCATCGTCCATAATTCCTCTGCTCGTCCTCTCAAGCGCTTCCGCGTGTGGATTGCGTATGACTCAAACGTTCTCGAAGGGAAAACTGTTGAACTCTCTGACTCATTCCCAGTCTCCACCCCAGGTGAGGCTGATTTCTCGGTTGCCGATAACTACGCGAAGCTCAGTGGCACGTCTGAAACGCCCGTGACAGGAACGAAAGTTGTGCTCGCCCGCATCACACTGACGGTCAAAGCAACGCCGACCGCGTTCACGGTGCTTTCGTTCTACGATCCGAGTGGCACGGAGACGGCGCACACAGGAGCATTCACGCATGAGGCTGACAAAGACGAAAACGTCGCCTCTACCGTCCAAGGAAGTCTCGCCGTTCGATTCGATGCCGCTGCCGTATCGTCTGTTGCAGCACTGACCTCTTCCGCGGCTTCCTCGACCGCAACCGTCATTGCGACGACGTCTTCTGCAGCATCCCTTCCTGCAGTCGTCCCAACGCCCAATACCACATCGTCCGCCCCAGCATCGTCTGCTGCTCCCGCTTCATCTGCTGCTCCCGTTCCTGCCGTCTTTTCGAAGCTCCAGGTGCAATCCCTTCGCGTCACAACAGAAGGAAGCTCTGCCTTCCTCGCATGGAACCCGCTCCCGTCGTCGGATCTCGCAGGCTACAACCTCTACTACGGAACAATCTCCGGTCGTTACCTCCAGCGCCGCAGTGTCGATAGCACAGGGCAAACGCTTACGATCCGCGCGCTCCCCGTCGGTCAAACGTACTACTTCGCCGTTCGCGCAGTGAACAGAGGAGGCGAAGAGAGCGACTTTAGCCAGGAAGTCGCCGTAACAATCGGCAATCCTGCAACGTCAACATCACCCTTGTCCGGCAATCTCATCGAAGGGCCACAAGGAAACTCTCCCGACACGAACGGTACTGTTGCAGGTGACTCTGGACCAGCATCGCTACTTCTTCTCTTCATGGGAATTTCCGCCGCTACGGGAACATTGCTCGCATTCCGCAGGCAATGGACTGCAACACCCGCCCTCTAACCGATGACTTCCATGCACCCTCATTGGCAATCGACGGAAGACGAACAAATTGTGCCAGTGCACGTGCGCGAGCATGCAACGGAAGTGAATGGTGTTTCGCGTTTGCCCGCCGCCCTTCTTGGTATCGTAGTTATGCTTGGCGCCGTCGCCTACTCGTTCGGAGGACACGACGCGATCATCGGTCAGGTCACGAACCCCACACCAGATATCACGATCCACTTGAAAACAAGTGGTCCAGATATCTCACCGGCAACCGTTCGCCCGGGGCAGGTCATTCGTTGGGTCAACGACGACCAGATTCCGCAGGTCCTCTCTTCACAGACATTGCCTACAGCCGACGGCAAGCAATTTGTGACGGCAGGCATGTTTCCGGACAGTGATTACTTCTACACCGTGCCACTCACGGCAACAGACGGGACGCACGCGTACGTCTCAGAAACAAAACCTGATTACAAAGGCGAGATCATCATCACGACCGCTGCACCGAGTGCAAATACAAGCGGTGCAACATCGGTTGCTGCACCCGCTTCATCGTCGATCGCAACACTCCCCGTGATATCATCTGCCGCCCCACTTCCTCTTCCAGGACAAAACACATCAGTCGCGCCATCCCCTCTCCCAGCGGGTGTCATCGCCGTGAATCCGCACGTTGTCGGGAAAGCGGGCAAGACCTCGAGCAAGAAGGCAGCAGCCGTCACGCAGCACAAACCGACGAAGCATACGGAGAGCGGACCAGAGACAATGATCTTGATTGGATGCTCCCTCCTTGCGCTCGCAATCGCGGCGAAGGGTGCTTTTCGAACAGTCTGAATCGTGTACACTCCCCACGCTTCAACCGTGGGTCGGTACCGAAGTAGTCAACCGGGCCAGACTGTAAATCTGGTGGCTTACGCCTTCGAAGGTGCAAATCCTTCCCGGCCCACCATTCGACTCGGCGCACAGCGCCTCGCTCATGGTCCTCGTCCGCCGTAGGCGGACTCGGGCCATTCTTGAATTGCGGTATACACGAGTCGAATGACCCCGAGCGAGCTAAGCGAGTCGAGGGGCCGGAAATACTTATGGCAAGCCACTGAGATGCACAATTTGAGCGCTTAGCGAGTGTTTGCTATAATTGACTTTTATTGCAAAGTAGCTATTATGCACACAGCGTCTTCTTTGCCCGAACGAAAGATCACGGGCAATGGAGCCCGCCGTTCGATCGTTCACAACCCAACGGAGTTTCCGACATGATGAGCCATACCCAGACCTTTTTACAGACGACTGGACTCATTCCGGGCGTCGAATCGATGCCACTCGAGAACGTCATTTCTCACCTGTTATCGCTCAGCCAGACAATCGTCAGCCTCGACAAGAAACAGCCTGGATTTTTCAATCGAATCCTAGCTTCCTTGCAAGCCGACGGATACGGTAACGACCCTCAAGTTCAGTTTCTGCTGACGCTCCTATTTTACCACCAAGCGGTCAACGCGAAGGTGCAAGACGGCGACGTCCTGTGGTCGACGCTCGGCGATGCGTTCGAGCAGGTGCAAGCAACGCCCGCAAGGCTCGGCTTCCTCGGTCCGAACTATGCCGGCTTATGCTGGCGTCGCGCAAAAGCCGACCCTGAAACGATGTTTCGCGTCTACGCGCTGACTTTCGCCCGCGCGAAAGCCCTGCCCGAAGGCGAGCGTGAGGAATCAATCGGGTTCGCCGCGTACAACCGCGCGAACTACTTGAATGGCGCGTTGGATATGAATGCCGAGAATATCCAAACGATTCTCGGCCATTGGAAGACAGCCGCGGACAACCGCATTGCCTTCGCCCAGTGGCTCGAATTGCAGCATGCGCCTGAAGCGCAAGTCTTCGCCGCTTGGCAACAGGTCGCGAAACTTTGGCTGACGTTTGCCAAAGTGCCTCGTTTCCAGGGCCTAGACCAGGAGCAGTGCGGCGTGCCGAAGAATGTCTACCTCTCCTTGGTCGAGGGGAAGTACAAGGACCGTGTCGATGAATTCCTTAATTTTGTCGCCTAAGAACGATCGAAACCACCGCTCAATCCCCTTTGGGGATTGATACAACGAAGCGGGCACTCACAAGGTGCCCGTTTTCCATACTTCAATCCCTGGACGCAATATTCGTGCTACGATTTCAAACCGTATGGTACACACTGTCATCAGCGCTGGCCGATCATTCATCGAAGCAATCCTGAAACGAGCTGACGTACAAATCGACGGCAACAGACCGTGGGATATGCGAGTTCAAGACAATAAACTGTTCGACCGTATCATACAGGGCGGTAGCCTCGGTTTGGGCGAGGCATACATCGACGGTTGGTGGGAGTGCGATGACCTTGCTGCATTCTTCTGCAACGTGCTCCGCGCCCGAATCGATGAAGCACTCCCCACGCGCCTTACAGACGTGATGCACGCGCTCCGTGTGCGCCTCTTGAACGAACAAAGCAGGCAGACATCAACTGAAGTCGCAAAACGTCACTACGACCTCGGGAACGATTTCTATGGCGCAATGCTCGATCCGTACCGACAGTACTCATGCGGATACTTTGATGAAACGAGTGACCTTGCAGAAGCACAACGGAAGAAGATGGATCTCATCTGCCGCAAACTGCAGCTAAAGAAATCCGACCGCGTGCTCGACATCGGGTGCGGCTGGGGATGACTCGCCAAGTTCATGGGCGAACACTACGGTTGCCATGTGACCGGCCTGAACATCAGCGACGAACAGATCGCCTATGCCCGGGAGTTTTGCAAAGGGCTCCCTATCGAAATCACAAAATGTGACTATCGCGACATGCGTGGATCATTCGACAAGATCGTCTCCGTCGGCATGTTCGAGCACGTTGGATCGAAAAACTACTCGGTGTACATGCAAACAGCACAGCGACTCCTGAAGCCAGACGGGCTCTTCCTTCTGCACACGATCGGTAAACAGAAAGGTGGAAAGGACGATCCATGGATCCGCAAATACATCTTCCCCAACTCATACCTTCCCGTTCAGGATGCGATCACTCGAGCATGTTCCCCACACTTCATTCTCGAGGACTGGCACAATTTTGGACCACACTACGACAAAACACTCCTCGCGTGGTACAGCAACTTCACCGATTCCTGGCCGCGTTTCCGCGATCGGTACGGCGATGCATTCGGCCGCATGTGGAAGTACTACCTCCTCAGCTGCGCTGGCTCCTTCCGCGCGCGTCGCGTTCAACTGTGGCAGCTCGTGCTCTCCCCGCATGGTGTGACGGGAGGGTACACGTCCGTTCGATAAACTGCGACTATGCGCGACGACCTGCTGGACCTCGGTGAAGCATGCCTCGCGGCGATGCTGTAATTGCCTCACCCCCAGCCCCTCTCCAACTCGCTTCGCTCGCTGGCGAGGGGGATAAATCGCACGTGCGAAAATTCCCCTCTCCTGGAAGGCAAGGGGGTGGGCAGGAGAGGGGTCAGGGGTGAGGCAAAACCATCACTCAAACCGCATCGCTTCGATCGGGTGCAAGTTTGCAGCCTTGCGGGCCGGATAGAGTCCGAAGATGAGACCAGTTCCAACAGCCATAACAATGGCCAGGACGATAGCCCAAACGCTGAGAACGAACTCGAACTGACCAAGGAGTTTGCCAGCGATCTTCGCAAGCAGCCATCCCGTGGCAACGCCGATCACAATACCGATGAGGCCTCCCGTCATCGTAAGCGCGACGGCCTCGAGGAGGAACTGGCGCAAGATATCGCGCTTCCGTGCGCCGAGGGCTTTGCGCAGTCCTATTTCCTGCGTCCGCTCCGTGACCGCGACGAGCATGATGTTCATGATCCCGATGCCACCGACGAGCAGCGAAATGCCCGCGACGAGCGAGAGGAACACCGTGAGACCCAACGTGACAGAATTCACAATGCCGGTCACCTGCTCGGCGGACCTCGCGACGAAATCGTCCTTGTCCGGATCATTCTCGGGATTCTCGATGTTGTGACGCTCACGGAGCAGCGCCGTAATGTCCTGGGCTGCGATATCCGGATCCCCGTCTGCGCGGACCGTGACGAAAGAAAGATGCTTTTGGCCCGTGAGAGCGCGCGCGGTGGAGAACGGCATGATCACGAAGCTGTCGAGTTGCGATGCGAGCGCCGACCCCTGCTTCTCGAGCGTTCCAACG
This sequence comes from uncultured Candidatus Peribacteria bacterium, assembly GCA_964418005.1. Lineage (GTDB taxonomy): Bacteria > Patescibacteriota > Gracilibacteria > Peribacterales > Peribacteraceae > DALYDP01. The sequence goes on along the minus strand of CAYQJY010000011.1, from coordinate 10,952 downwards.
ACCGTGAACGTCTGCGTGCCTATCGTAACGCGTTTCCCCAGCGGCTGCGCGTCGCCGAAGAGGTCCTCGACCGCCTGTGCTCCAAGCACCACAACAGCCTTCGCACCTGTCTCATCGGTTTCGTCCATTCCGCGGCCGGAACCGATCTTCAGGCGATAGTTCTCGACGAACGCATCGTTGCTCCCCATGATGGTCGGACTGATTTCCTCACGGCCATACACGACCTTCTCCCCGACGATGATAATCGGGCCTGCACGCAGCACGGACGGGAGCGCCGCAATCGCTTCGAAGTCATCGTACGTCAAACTCTCGAGATTGCCGCCAAATTTTTCGAGTCCGGACGGGAAGACGTCGATCGTGTCGGTGCCGAACGACTCGATCTGGGTGAGGATGTAGTTCTGGAAACTGCGTCCAACCGAAACCATCAGCACGACGGACGCGACGCCGATGATCACGCCGAGCATCGTCAGGAGCGCTCGACCTTTGTTGGCCGTGAGTCCAGCAGCTGATGTCTTGAGGAGATCTTGGATGAGCATGAGAGCGTGAGTAGCACCTGCCCGGCGTAGTCCGCCGAGGCGAACGGAGTCGGGTTATTCGTAGCGAAGGGCTTCGATGGGCTTAAGATCAGCCGCTTTCTGCGCCGGACGCAACCCAAACACAACGCCTGTGAGCGCGGCCATGAGGATCGACACGGCGACGGACGGCAGAGAAACGGCGAACTCGTACGTCGCAAGGACAGCTCTCACCCCAAGCGCGGCAACGAACGCAAGCGCGATACCACCAATCAGTCCGATAACGCCCCCGACGAGCGTAAGCGCAATCGATTCGAACAGAAACTGCCGCATGATGTCGCTCCGCGTTGCACCGATCGCCTTCCGTAAGCCGATCTCCCGTGTTCGCTCGGTGACAGCAACGAGCATAATGTTCATGATGCCGATGCCACCCACGAGGAGGGAAATACCCGCAATCGTCGTGATGAAGAGCGTCAGCCCGAGGGATACAGAACTCAGGATATCGTTCGCCTGCTCGGAAGAACGTACGACGAAATCATCTTTCTTTTCATCCTCGAGCGGATTGTCGATGCCATGACGGCGCCGCAAGAGCGATCGGACATCGGCGAATGCAAGATCAAACGAATCGACGGCGAGCATCGTGACCTGGTTCACGTGTTTTTGCCCCGTGACCTGTTTCGCCTTGTCGAACGGCACGTACACGCGGTCGTCGGCATTCTGAAAAAACTGGGAACCGATCGCCTTCGTAACGCCAATCACAGAGTAGTGATTCTCACCAATCTTGATGCGCTTGCCGAGCGGATTCGCTTGTCCAAAAAGATCATCCTGAACATCCGGACCGAGAACAGCAACGGACGCCGCAGCATCGTTCTCCTCGGGTCCGATCAATCGACCAAGTGCAGCATCGAAATTTTGGTTCTGGAAAAATTCGGGCGTGACGCCCATAACGCGCGCACCGGAGTCTTCACGACCGTATGTAATATCGCCCTGGACAAACATGATCGGAGCAACGCTCTCGATGGAGGTCAACTTGCGAAGTGCCTCCATATCGTCGAGCGTCAGACTGTCGAAACCGGCCGTTACCTGGCCCGCTCCGCCCTCCTGCGTTCCGGGAAAAATCACCATACTCTTGCTCCCCAGACTACTGATCTGGCTCAGGATAACGCCCTCCATGCTCTCGCCGACGCTGCTCATGAGCACGACGGACCCGACACCGATGATGATGCCGAGCATCGTTAAAAGAGACCGTGTCGGATTGGACGACACGCCTCGTGCAGCCATCGTTACGGTGTCGTGCATTCGCATGTTACTTGAGGGAATTTTTCTCGATTGTCACGGCACGCTTGAAATCACGCGTGTCGCTCTCGATCTTACCGTCACGGATGGTGATAATGCGTTCCGCGTGCTCCGCTGTCGTGCGTTCGTGCGTCACGAGGATGATCGTATGGCCCTCTTTGTGTAACTGCTGCAACGCCTGCATGACGGCGACGCCCGAGGCAGAATCAAGGTTGCCCGTCGGTTCGTCTGCGAAGATCACATCCGGGTCGGTCACAAGTGCACGGGCAATCGCGACACGCTGCTTTTGCCCACCCGAGAGCTGGCTTGTCAGGTAATCTTTGCGCGGTGTGAGGCCAACTGTTTCAATGGCCTTCAATGCTCGCGGAAGCCGTTCCTTCGCAGGAATCGTGGGGTGGTACACGAGCGGTAAAAGAACATTTTGGAGCACCGTCGTGCGTGGCAGGAGATTGAATGCCTGGAAGACGAAGCTCACGCGGGTCGCGCGGATTGTTGCAAGCGCATCGTCGTCGAATGCCTCGGTCGGCTTCCCTTGGAATAAATACTCGCCGCTCGTTTGCGCATCCAAAAAACCGATGATGTGCATCAGAGTTGATTTGCCGGACCCGGACGGCCCCATGATGGCGATGAATTCGCCTTTTTCGATCGAAAGGTTGATGTCGTGCAACACGGGCGTGACGACGCCGTCATTGTCGTACGACTTGCTAAGCTTCTGCAGCGCGATGAGCGGTTGCTCGTTCTTCGTCATTCCTTTACGAGGACGATCACAGTTTCCCCTTCCTCAATGCCGAGCACTTCGACAGTGCTTCCCTCCCCTTCCATCCCTGTCTGCACGGTACGCTCTTCGATTTCACCGTCCTTCAGAACGCGCACATATTCCATTGTGTCATCGCGCTCAAGTACTGCACGAATCGGCACATAGATCACATCTTCGCTGAATCCCGTGATGATCATCGCGTCGCCCGTCATCCCAAGTTTCACGCGCTGGCTCTCTTCCTGGTCGAGGAAATCGAGGCGAACGCGATACTTCGAAACGCCGTCACGATCCGTCGAGGACGAATCGATTTGACTGGCTTTGAGCGTGAAGTATTCGCCAGGGAAGGCATCCAGCTTCACGGAACCACTGTGGTTGACGTGGATTTTCGGAATATCGATCTCAGACACGTACATCTCGATGCGGTACGGCGCTTCACCAAGCATCGTGATAGCAGCACCCGAAGGCGTGTACTCTCCAACCTTGATCGGTACTTTCGTTACCGTACCGGCAACAGGAGCCGTGATGACCGTATTGGCAAAATCGGCACTGGAACGCGCCAACGCTGCACGATACTGTTGCACAACGGCCCGAGCCGACGCGAGGTCCGTCTCGCGAGCGGGAGCTTTCTTCAATGCGAGCTGTGCTTCGGAAATGCGCAACGACGCCTCGTAGGTGGCGATGTCGGCGTTCGCGCGGTCGAGCGCCGCCTGCTGCGTGACGATCTGACTCTGATAGTTGGCGGCTGCGTCACGCAAAGCCTTCGTGTCATCGGCAAGTCCGTTCAGCGCTGCCTGCAAGCTATCGCGTTCAGCAATGAGCAGCGCCTTATATTCCTCACGGTCAGTCGTGGAGAACGAAGTCGATTCCGAAAGCAAACTAACGAAGGAGAATGCTCGGCTCGCGACATTCCATGCGTTCGTGATCGCCGTGTTGGCCTTCTCCACGACAAGGAGCGTCTCCGTCGGAGTCGTCGCACTACCGACGGACGACGAGAGCGTGGCGATGCTTGCTTCCGTCTTTTGTAGATCAGCCTTGATATCGTTGAATCCGTTCGGATCGCTCTTGATGACAGCATCAAGGAGGTCGTTATTGTCGAAAATGCCATCGACCGTCGCAAGAGAATTCTGCGTGCTCGCGAGTTTTTGGCCCATTGTTGCCTTGGTCGTAGCCACGTAACCACTAAGACCCACATCGACCTCGTCGCGCAACGTATCGAGTTGGGACTGCGCGTTTTCTGCGGCGGTTTTCGATAAGCTCAGCGATGCGCGCTTGTTCTCAACTTCAGCCTCGGTGATAGCAACATCTTCAACGCGTGCACCGGCCTCCATCTCGCGAAGATCCGCCTCGGCCTGCGCAACACGAGCTTGTGCTGAGGCGATATCAGCCGCGAGGTTTCCGGCTCGCAACTGCGCTAAACGCTGCCCTGCCCGCACAATGTCACCCTCCTGTACGTAGACAGCTGAGACGATCCCTGAAATTCCAAATTGCAGGTTAAGATCGCGCTCAGAAATGACCGTACCAACGGCTTCCACTGTCTGGCGAAGATCACCGCGTTTTGCTGTGTCTGTGACATATTCTGGTTGCGATGGGCTCAACGCAAACCACACAATCGCAAGAATTGGCAGAGCGATAACTGTCGTAACGATTGTCGCGATTTTGTGGCTCCACAGGTAGCGCGGTGTCGCACGTGCGATGGACCATACACGGGATGGGAGCGAGCGAAGGAAGTTTAGAAAGGTACTCATAGAAAAGGGTGCGTGATGGTATCGAGAAGAGACGTCTCGAGCGAGCGCTTCTTTCAAATGCAAGAGTACGTGCTCAAGTTGCTCCTGATCGGAAGAGTTCAGGAGGGAGAACAAGCGGTGCATCACCACGGAATGTTCCTTCATCGCCTTCTCTAGGGCATCCTTGCCATCGGGAAGGATTGAGAGATGCACCAATTTACGATTATCAGCATCGGGCGATCGCTCCACCCACTTCAATTTCACCAACCGATCGATGAAGGACGTCGCCGATGGCGATGAAATATGGAGCAACGCAGCAAATTCCTTCATGGTGATGGCTGGATGTTCAGCAATAATCACCATTCCGTGCATTTGCATCGGGTTCATACTCGACGCAACCGGCTTACCTTTCATCATCGTGCGACGGAGCAAACGCGTGATTTCCATCCACAGCTGAATGATCCGGGCCGGCACATCACGTTCAGGAGACATGTGATTGTTAGATACATTAATTATACGTCCCTTAAAATTATATGTCAAACGAAATTAATACTTTGGCAATGCTCTCCATGGCGCAGTCTGCGGCGCAAAAACGGCTATCGGACTGATACCGTGACGCGTATACTCTCAGCCGATGGCCCGCCGACGAAAGAAAGCCTCCACCCGCGCCAAACGATCTTCAACGTCCCTTGATCCTGGGACGCGTCGGATGATCGGCGGCATTGTGCAGCTCGCGATTGCTGCACTCTTCTTTTTAGCACTATTTGATGGTGCTGGTCCTGTTGGAATCGCAATCAAAACCGGTTTACAGTTCGTCTTTGGCGCTTGGGGTATCCTCTTCGCTCTCGGACTCCTGGCGTCCGGCGTGATGCACGCATCTGGCGAATTCACGGTTGAGACGAAGCGTTTCTTTGGTATTGTCCTCTGCCTCCTCACGTTCCTTGGTCTTGTGCACATCGGCGCGGAGCTGCGTGAGATGTGGCCACGCGGACCGGAACTCGGCGGCGCGATCGGCTTCATGGTGAGCTTGCCGTTCAAGCTCTACCTCAGCGACATGGCAGGGTACGTCCTCCTCTCTGCATTCTTCCTCATCGGACTCTTCCTTGTGTTCGAACCAGACGTCGCAGCATTCATCCGGATCCTCTCAAGCAAACAACCGTTGAAACTCCAACTAAAACCCGCACGCAAACCAGCGCGGGCAGTGAAAGATGATGATGATGAAGAGGAAGACGATGAAACAGAGGACGATAAGGAAGACGAAGAAGACGATGAGGATTTGATCGAAGAGGATCGTGACCCACCGGAACTGAACATCGTGCGCCCGGCCTTCGCACAGCCCACGTCACGAGGAAAGGCTGCAGAAAAGCCGAAGGTCCAACCGAAGCGCAAAGAAGTGCTCGAAATGAAGGACACACGCTTCGAGGAGTGGACATTCCCGGCACTCGACATGCTCGACCAGTCTCACAGCGAGCTCACAGTGAACGATGAGGAACTCCGCAAACAGGCGAAGCTCATCGAAGATAAACTCGCCGAGTTCGACATCGACGTTGTCGTGAAGGACGCACGCCCCGGTCCGACGGTTACACAGTTCACCCTCAAGCCGTCTGAGGGCGTAAAACTGAGTAAAATCGGGGGTTTGAAGGATGATTTGGCGCTCGCACTAGCCGCACAGAGCTTGCGCATTGAGGCACCGATTCCGGGCAAGGACATGGTTGGCATCGAGATGCCAAACTCCGTTCGTACGACGGTTCACCTCCGTGAGATCCTCGAGAGCCCCGAATTCAACGACAGCGAATCGACACTGACGCTCCCCCTTGGTCGGGATGTCTCAGGTGAATCAGTCGTCGCCGCGCTCGACGACATGCCACACCTTCTCATCGCCGGTGCGACCGGCTCGGGAAAGTCTGTCGCGATGAACACCTTCCTTACGGCGCTGCTCTACCAGAACGCACCGCACGAGCTGAAGTTCATCCTCATCGACCCGAAGCGCGTCGAGCTCATGCCCTATAACGGCATCCCCCACCTGCTCACTCCCGTCATCACCGAGGCAGAGAAAGCATTGCAAGCGCTGCGATGGGCCGTAGCGGAGATGGGTCGTCGCCTCCACCGCTTCTCGGAAGCAGGCGTACGCAACATCAAAGAGTTCAATGAGAAGCAGACTGATGAATCGCAACTCCTCCCACGTGTCGTGATCGTCGTCGACGAATTGGCCGACCTCATGATGCGCCAGTTCCGTCGCGACACGGAAACGATGATCGTCCGTATCGCACAGATGGCCCGTGCTACAGGCATGCACCTTGTCATTGCCACGCAGCGCCCATCCGTCGATGTCATCACGGGTCTTATTAAAGCAAACATCCCAACGCGTATCGCCTTCCGCACGGTCAGTTCCGTCGACAGCCGCACAATCCTCGATTCGATCGGTGCGGAAGATCTCCTCGGCAAGGGCGACTTGCTCCTCATGACGGCATCCACAGCGAAGCCTGTCCGCGTCCAAGGAATCTTCGTCTCTACCAAGGAAGTCGAGCGCGTCATCAACGCGGTGAAAATCGCTGGTGGCGGGCGCATCACAGAGCAGATCGGCCTCGCCGAAGACGATGAAGATACTCCTCAAGATGAGTCAGACATGCAGCCGTCGCAGCCCGGCGGAGTCGCTGGGGCGTATCAATCCATCGATCTCGAGGCGGACGACAACGGCGGCGATGACCTCTTCTTCGATGCTGTGCGCGTCGTGCAAAGCTCGGGAAAGGCTTCTGCAAGCCTTCTCCAGCGTCAGCTGAAAGTCGGCTACGCACGTGCCGCTCGTCTGCTCGACATCATGGAAGAGAAGGGACTTGTGGGTCCGGCTGACGGTGCGAAACCTCGCCGCGTCTACGTCGAGCGGCAGTCGATGGAGGGATAAAAAATCTCTTGCGCTCAGGTTCTCGCGTTGTACACTTCGGTCTCTCATGGACAAAGCAGAGCCTCCGGGTCGGTCGGCCGAAGAGCCCCCGAGTACACCCGAGACATCAGCATCGTCATCCGACTCTCGCGTCAACGTGAAGCCCGTCCGCATAAACGTAACGGTCGATTGTGTTGAGCATGAAACGGGAATTGTCGGAACAAGAATTGGCGGAGTACTCACGCGGCCATTGCAAATACTCTTCGACAACGCAACCGTACAAGAAGTGCCTCAAGGGGATGACCAACGCCCGCTTCGTAAAACCATCGCGGCGTTCCAAGGGGTCATACGAGAGCCGCTGAACGCGCATGGAGGTCGATACAAGGGCTCAATCTCCGTCGCCCCTGACAAGCTTCTCATCGTTCAAGACAATCTCAGAAACGGACTCGAAAAACTTCAGATGAGTTACCGCGGGGGGCTTGAGCAAATTGTGATAGATGTTGAAGGAGAACAGGTATCTGTGATGCACGGAACAACCCCAAGGACTACGCATCAAGCGGAGTAAAATCAAGCGCCGTGATCTTCGCCCACACGCGACGAATGAGGTCTTCGAGGGCTTTTACATCGTCCGTTGTCACTTCCACATCGATCGTCGAGGGCTCATCTTGGTCGGTTCCAAGGAAATCGAAGGTGAAGAGCGTCGCATCGTGCGCAAAGCCTCCTGCACGGTCCGCAAGGATCTTGTAGAAGATCAGTTGATGCATCAGTGACTCTTCTGCTCGCACAGCTTCCACTGTTCGTTTCGGTGAGCCCGTCTTGTAATCAAGAATACGGCATTTCTTGCCATTCTCTTCAAAGAGATCGATACGGTCGACTTTGCCTGTCAGTGGAATACCCGGCAGCAGTGGATCGATCGGATCCGGGAGAATCGCTTTCAATGTCTTCTCAGCCGAGAACACAAGTGGCGGGATTGGGTGGCGCTCGGCATGACGCTTGAGAACAATCTTTCCCGTGCGCATGTAGTGCTGCATTTCGCGATCCGTGAGAATTTCCTTCTGCGAAAGGTGCTTCTCAAACGTTTCAAGTAAATTCTCCGTCGAGAACGGTTGATGATCCTTCCACGCGAGGTTCTGCATCTCGAGTGCGGCGTGGACGGCTGAGCCATACGCCAAGTGAGGCATCTTCGCCTTCGGCATGAGAAGCAGGTGATTCCAGAGGAAATCTTGTGGATCTTCGAGGAAAGCTGTCAGTGCGGTGACAGACAGCTCGAATGTTTCGAGTCGCTGCCGCAGGAACGCTTCGAACGCATCATCGATGTTCAACGTCGAGCCGACGATCGTCAGGATAGGCGAAAGCCCAGCGCCAGCAGCCTCTTCTTTCAATCCTTTCCCTGCATCAGCGACGAACGCACTCGGCACGGCATCGCGTAGCTCCGACCCCGAACGTGTCACCTCCGGGAACGTAAGCACAAGCTGCTTCCTCGCACGCGTCATCGCAACGAAGAAGAGCCTTCGCTCATCTTCCATATCCGCCACTTTCTCGTCAGCCACGTTCGTCTTGAAGAGAAGATAATCAGGAAGTGCGACGCCCGTGAGCTTCCGTCGATTTCCCCAGTGCTTGTCACGGACATCACTGAGAATCACGACATCGAATTCGAGACCCTTCGCGCCGTGCGCCGTGAGCAGCTGCACACCATCGGACGTGAGATGGGGCAGATCGTATTCCAGTGTGAGCGATTTCTCCTGCTGGTACTGCTCAACGTCGGCGAGGAGTCCTTTGAGCCCAGCGACGCGCTGTTCGATTGCCCGCTCCTTCACGAAATCGAAGAACGCCTGCAGTGCAGCAATGCCACGAGGGTCTGCCTTCGTTTCGTCTTTTGCTGGCAGTAACCCCGCATGCGCGATTGCCGCTTCAACAAGCGCAGTAAGCGTCATCGCATCCTTCTCGAACACAAGCGCCTCGATCTTCAAAAATGCATCGCGAATAGGCACAGGCACTGACGCCGGTGCACGCTGCAGAAACATCCGAAGAGAATCGGCACGTTCGCCCTCTTCCCTTTTACTTCCAACAGCATCTCGATACGCAACGAATGTCGAACCGAGGTCAGCCGGATGACATCCCATCATCCGTAGTGCCGTGCCGAGGCACTCATTCGTATCAGGAGACTCAATTGCACGCAAAACTGCAAGCAGTTTCAACACAGCTGGTGTTGCGAGAAGATCCTGCTTGGCGCCTACAACAGCCGGAATACCTGCGACTGCAAGAATGTCCGCAAGCTCCATGACGTTCGCGTTCGTTCTGCAGAGCACCGCCATCTCGCTCCAGGGCGTCCCTGCGGCGTGCGCACGAACCAACGTTTCGACGATACCTGCGTGCTCGAGGGACGTGTCTCCGTAGCGTAAAAATAACGGTTGGATGCCTTTCTCGGCTACCGCAGCGACGAGATCCTTCGAGAGATTCTCGATGCGCGAGAGACGCTCGATATTGCGTTCGATGACCGACGACGATGCATCGAGAACGTGCTGCGTCGAGCGGTAGTTCTTCGTCAGCGCAATGCGCTCGGCTTTCGGATACTTCTTCGTGAAGGAACGCATGTTCGCAATGCTCGCACCTTGAAAACGATAGATTGCCTGGTCATCGTCACCGACAACAAAAATATTCGGAGACTGATCGGCACTCACGTACGCTGTCAGAATTTCGAGCAATGCGTGCTGCGATCCATTCAGATCTTGGAATTCATCGACAAGAATGTATTGAAAACGCTCCTGAAGCGTCGCGAGCATCCAATCGTTCTCTTTCAATGCGCGAATGGCGAGCAAGATCATGTCGTCGTAGTCGTAGACATGCTTCTCGCGAAGCGCCGCGACGTACCGCTCGAAGACATCGGCAAATTCACGCGTTTGCCGGCACTTCCTCATGTCATCCTTGTACGCCTTGCTCTCTTTGTCACGCTCCTTCCCCTTTGCTGTCGTCTGAAGCTCATCTTCCCATGCATCCGCAGCCATCCGCACGTCTTCCGGCGACACATTTTCCTTCCGCAACTGCGAAATGCGAGAGAGAACGTCGGCGCTGCGATCCTGCCCTGGCACGACGCGTCCAAGGACAGAATCGACGGGCAAATCGTGCAGAAGTGATCGCACCGAGCGGATCCGCTCGATATCGCTCAACTGTTCCGCCGCAGCGAGATCCTGGAAAAGACCCGGATACTGTTGAATGAGATCGTTGCAGAAGCCGTGAATCGTATTCACGGAGATGCCGTATGCATCGGGGCCGATGAGCGAGCGAAGACGATCGCGCATCGCCTTCACGCCAGCCGTGGAAAATGTGAGGCAAAGAATATTCCACGGGTTGGCCTGCGTCTTTCGCAGAATATTCGCTGCACGCATCGCGAGGACCTGTGTTTTGCCTGTTCCGGGCCCAGCGATCACAAGTACAGGGCCCTCAACGGCATCCACCGCACGTTTCTGCTCAGCATTGAGCTTCGCATATTCACCCTGGAACGCATCCTCCGTCTGCGCCCGCACCTGCTCCACAAGCTTCTTCGTTGTACGCATCGGAAGCTCCATTTGGGCCGTTTTTAGGGCTTTTTTTGGCACAGACCCATGATAGCACTTGCGAATCAAAAACCGAGTGCTAGGATCGCCCTTACCTGCTCGCCGCAGCCCCGTTGGGCGAGCATGGTAGATCGCGCCTGAAAGCCGTAGAAAAAGCCGGCTTGCGCTTGATCCCCCTCTCCACCAGGGAGAGGCAAATGCCCCTCCCACTCCGTTTACCCCGTCGCT
>CAYQJY010000010.1:0-18829 GCA_964418005.1 uncultured Candidatus Peribacteria bacterium | reverse complement strand
ATTAGAGCAGTTTACGCAGGATGCCAGCCACGAGCTACGAACGCCTCTGACGGCTGTCAGCACATCCCTGGACATGGCATTAGCTTCAGGCAGCCACGAACACGTGAAAACAGCAAAGCGCGGGCTCAAGGACATCACGACGCTTGTCGAGCGCCTTCTTGAACTGGCGAGGCTCGACTCATTCGTTCTGAAAACCGAGAAAATCAACGCCTCAGCCCTCATCTTTGCAGTTGTAGACATGTACGAACAGCTTGCTCGAGAGAAAGCGATCACCATTGAGCGCGATATCCCGAACAACATCATGATCGACAGTGATCCGATGCTCCTGAAACAGGCTGTTTCGAATCTCCTTGGAAATGCAATTAAGTTTAACAAACACAGCGGCAAGGTGTCTGTCGTTCTTCGAAAAAACAGCATCAGCATTCGTGATACGGGGAGCGGTATTTCGGAAGACGCACTCATACATGTGTTCGACCGTTTCTATCGCGAGGACAAAGCGCGGTCGAAACAGGAAGATGGACTCGGTCTCGGTCTTGCGCTTGTGAAGCGCATCGTCGATCTCCACAAGTGGAAAATCTCCGTCGAAAGCGTTGAGGGTTCAGGAACGACGTTCACGGTGAAGTTTTAAGAAGCATCGGCCATTAATCGTCTCTTAATACTCGTGCCATAGAGTGAGCACAGTCACGTAGTTCTTACCCCCAATACATATGAAGAAGTCATTTGCCCTCGGCGCTGCATCCGGCATTACCGCACTCGCCATAGGTTTCCCTCTCGCTACACAATTTGCCAATGCGCAGGACACATCGAGTTCAGCCGGTAGTGCAACTGTTGCCACAGATAAACCGGCCTTTAAGGCGCGTGCTCCGTTCAGTCAGGACGACGTTCAGAAGCTGATCGATCGCGATAACCAGTTCCTCCTCCATATCGACGAGTTCGTCACCATTCAGAAGGAAGCGGTTCAAAACCATCGCATCGCATTACAAGCAGCTGCCGATATAACAGATGAAACGGAGCGCAATGATGCAGTCCGAACTGCTCACGATGTCATGCGCCTCGAGATTAAGGAAGCGATTGAAGCGAACAGCGATCTGAAAGATTTGAAGGTGATGCACTATGGTCACGGCAGACCTGGTCGCGGACCCCACGACCTCGCTGAAATACTTGGTATGACCGAGGAAGAACTGAAAGCAGCGCTCGATTCTGGCAAGACACCCAAAGAGATTGCTGCGGAGAAAGGTATCACGCTTCCGCCGAAGCCCCCAAAGTGGGGACAGCGGTAAGAAGCTCCAGCAGTGCGTCCGGTGAACTCGGACGAAACACATCATCGGCGGAACCTCGGAGGTGAAAGGATCAAAGGGCCTCGCGCAAGCGGGGCTTTTTGCTGTATTGCCATCGATCCAGCGTTTGGTATCCTCTACCAGCTGTTTTGCAGCATTACTTCTTTGGATCGGTAGCTCAGTTGGTAGAGCAGTTGCCTCTTAAGCAATTGGTCGTGGGTTCAAGTCCCACCCGGTCCACCATATTTATAAGACCTTTCGGGGCTGTGCCATGCGCGAGCCGTCTTTTGCAGGAACAAGAACTGCGAGCGGCAATCCCTGGAACCACGCCCAGGTACCAGCAGAAACTTCGCGTTGAATCTTTCTGCCGTGCTTGAGGTGTTCAGCCTCCTCGGCCGAAATATCGATTCGCGGGAGCGCTGAAAGAACGTCTTTGAGCGGGAGAACATCCGTCCATTTTGCAGCATCAGCAGGAACGGCATTTTCAACATCCCACTCCCCTACGTTCGTTCGACGAAGGTTCTCGAGGTAGGCGCCACAGCGCAACACATGACCAAGGTCGTGCGCAAGTGAGCGAATGTACGTTCCAGAACCGACTTCAACTTTTATGCGCAAGTGTGGATAGTCGTACGAAACAATGTCACACGAGCGAATTTCCACTGTGCGTTTTGGCATGTCGACCTCAATCCCCTTTCGGGCAAGATCATACGCACGAACACCTGCGACATGAACGGCACTATGCGTCGGCGGGGTCTGCTCAATCTTTCCAACGAAACGTTGTTTGATGACTCGCGCAAGTTCCGCATCATCTGGCTGCCTCCATCCAGCTTTTGGTATTACGCGCTCAATTGATCCCTCTGCATCGTACGTTGAACTCTCGGCGCCGAAGAGAATGTCTGCGAGGTACTCCTTTTCTAATCCGTTGAAGAACTCAATGACTTTGAGTGCCTTTGCTCCAACAGCAAGCACAAGAAGCCCCGACGCAGCTGGGTCGAGTGTTCCTAGGTGGCCGATGTCACGCTCTGAAAGCGTCTTTCTCACCATCCCAACGACGTCGTGGCTTGTTGGCCCTTTCGCCTTATCGATGAGTAAAAAGCCGTGGCGCATGGCGAGCATGCTAGCGGTTTTATGAGTTCCTGTGGAGCCAAAAACCCCCTTAGAGAAGGGGCAAGATAGCTGTCAGGACGATGCCAATGATGCCAACGATGGCAAAGGCCTGAATGATGCGTTTCTGCTTCATAGACTACTGAGCGGTAATGGTTACGGACGTTGTATGGCTCGCTCCACCCTCGGTAACAGTGAGCTTCACCGTGTACGTACCAGGTTTTTCAAAGACGTGAATGAGACCACTTTGATCACTTTGGCTTCCGTCACCAAAATCCCACAGATACTTCGTCGGCTTACCAACGGTACACGCTGAGGAGAAGTCGACTCCCATTGGAACCGTTCCACGAATGCGACTTGGTGTGATGCACGCACGAAGGAGCGGCTCACGAACGATCAACGTTTTTTCCGTCGAATAGTTTTTTCCGGATGTTGTTTTTACCTTGAGGTTGATTTCGTACGTCCCTTCTTTTTCGAACGTATGCTCTGAACGTGCACCACCGAATTGCTCAGGAGTTCCGTCATCGTACGTCCAGATAAACCCAGTGATCGTTTCACCAGGAATGAACGATTCGGATGCATCAAACTTTACAGTCAATGGCGCAACGCCAGTTTCAGGATCCATTATGATCGTTAGTGCTTCACGAGCCGGCTTCACAATCACTGAAATCGGCATACGTAGCACGTGATCCTCCAAATCCTGTGCAATCAGCGTAATGGTGTAATTTCCTTCACGGCGATAAATCGCCTGTAACGATGTCTGCGTTGACCCCGTCTCCGTTGCCTCTGGAGCCTCCCACAAAAACTCAATAAATGGAGTGTTCGTTTTTGGCGTTAGGTTGAGCGAAAGCGGCACCTCTCCCTCAATCGTTGATTGATTCTTTAACTCCGGTGATCCATCAAAGGTTAGGTCGGACAAGCGAAGAACGTCGACGACGCGAACAGTTGTTTGCAGATTCGCAATGACACCGCTTGCAGAATACACGCGAACATTCACAGGAAATGTTCCTTTCTTATCGAAGGTGTGTGCCGTCTTTCCTCCTTCCGCCGATTCACCATCACCAAAGTCCCACTCAATTTTTGCCGGTGTAATACCACTGCCGACCGTGAAGAGTACGGGAAATGGCGGAGCTCCTATCAAATTCTTCGGCTCCGTCGTCAGTGACACGGGGAACGGCAATGGCGGGGGTTCAATGACTGCGATCAACCGCTCATACGACGTTTGCGTGTTGTTTTGCAATGCGACATTGGCTCGAACGGTCACACTACCAACCTGAAAGAACGTGTTCGTTGCCTCAAGCGAGGCGGACTTTTCATCGATGATCCCATCATCGTTAAAATCCCACTGAACTTCTTTCACCGTACCTTCCTGGGGATAGAGATGCGCCAGGCTGAAGATTGCGACCTGATTCACGATTGGCTGTACTGGCGTTATTTTGAATACCGACTCGCGAATTACGAAATTCTTCGTAGCGCTTTTTTGGCCTCCATTTGAAGAAAGCATCACAACGGCTACCGTGTACGCCCCCTCTCGCTCGAACGTCGCTGTCAATTCGGGAATATTTGTTTCCTGGTCCGTCTTCTTATCGCCGTTCACATCCCAGCGATATTCAACAGGAATAAATCCGTTCGCTGCAAGTCCCGGCAATGCTCCTTCAACACTGAATGTCATCGACACTGGTGCGATCATCTCCTGCGCCGTGGTTGGAGACACGATCGTCATGACGATTGGCAATGTTCGCGTCACAATAAATGGCACGGCAACGCTAAGAAGTAATGCCGGTGCAATAGCCAAGATGGTCTTTGCAAGCGCAACGATGCGCGAGCGAGCATCAGCACGAGATTGTGATATGCGCTGCACCATGATCGCACCAATTCCAAGGAAGAACGCCCCACCGCATGCGGCAACAAGAAGAGCAAGGAGCGGCGCATCGCGAAGTGCGGGGTCACTCGATGGAAGTAACATCAGCATAACGACAGACCAGCATCCGTACACGACGTACGCAGCAATCAACGTGACAAGAAGTAGTCCTTTCCAACGTTTCACTGCTGGAGCTACCGCAGACTTTACTGGTTTCAAAGAAACAGCCGATTCCTGAGGGGCAGAGACACCGTCAATGGGAGAGGGATATTCTGCCATTAGAGAGAGGGTAGTGCCGGATCGGATAGGACATCGTTCATGGGAACAGCACCGATCGGAGGAGCTATTTTCACGGGAAGATTATGATCCTGTAGATGGAGTGAGAGCGAGGCTCGGGAATGCGTCGAGGAGTCTTTTCCGGTGAAAGTCCAGGAAATGCGACGAATCACTGATGACGATTCGTCGATCCACACAGTTCCTTCCGCGTCGTATGCGTCGATCAACGCCTGTGCTGATGGGCGGTCAAACGGCTCTTCCCGTTGCTTCGCTGTTGTTTCAAGAAACTCGACCAATTTTGGGGCATCAATGGTGACGTCGTACGCATAGCAACGGAAACCATCGACTTTTTCGTAACTCCGATCACGGAGGACGCGTAATGCATGTGTTTGCATCGCGATGAACGACGGATCTGGTGTCACAGCAGCAGCCCCAGAAGACGTTCCACCAAGCGCAAACCAGCGATTGAGCATATCCTCTGGAACAAGTCCAATGCCCGGAAGGAAAAGCACGCTTCCATCTGCGCGAGTAATCCGCATGTAACTCTCGTTTTCACCTGTCACAATAATGTCCCCACCCGCCTCCACCGTTTGATCCGCGCCCTCGTTTCTCGTCGTTATGTCGGCATCAAAAGAAAATGATAGCTGTCGTCCTCCTTCCCCTAGTACCCCATTTGCCGTTCCGTCGAGCTTCAATCCATCGGTTTCTGAACTGTAAAAGAAGGAAATATCAAAGCGAGCGGATTCGATCCGCTGAGCGTTTGCTACTGCTCTCTCCAGAACGATTGCCGGATCTTCAGCTCCTCCACGCGAACATGCCGCAAGGAGCAGCAATGCGCAGAATGTGAAACGATGACGAAGACCGGTCAACATGCCGGCCTCCAGTGTGCCAGATTCGGCTGCCCTAGGCGAGCAATTCAACGACTGACGGCGTTTGCCTTCAGGTCCGACGATTCCTCGAGAACGAAGGCGATCGTCTTACTTCTGCTTCCGCGAACATCAGCGACCATTTCGACGAGAAGGTCCGTATTATGCTCAAGGAACAGCGGCTTCGAGAAAACGATCCGAGCATGCTTTCCGTCGAGCGAGTCCAGTGTCCGACTCAAAACGTCACCTTTGCGGTTTCGGACGCGAAGGTTCAGCAAATCCATATCAGATGCCCTACCCTTGTTCGTCAGGGTAATTGCCGTAATTTCCTGGTCCTTGTAACCATCACCATGGAAAAGAACGCGCGCAACAGTTCCTGTCTTTCCATAGCGTAGCGTGCGAGTAAGACCAAGCAGTTCAACCGTAACCTCAGGAACTGCTTCGGGGACGGTTGTAATTGTCGAAACCTTCGAAAGTGCATTGAGCGTTACTGTTGCAGTCCCCGCATCGATGGCATCAACAATTAAGCCGTGCTGTCCTGCTGGCTCTGCTTCCGACGAGAAATCTCCACGGATTTGAACCTTCTTCGTGTCACATGCCTTCACGGTTAGAGACGGATAGAACGTCAGCGTCGTTGCATCGCCGGACGACTTCAGTGACTGCGTATGTGTGAGTCGTGTATCGCCATCAGTCACGTACACACGCTCCAGATCGGATGTCTCACCAAGGCCACGATGACGAACTGCGAGCGATGTAACCGTCACCGATGCATCGCACTCCGCATGGAAGGATACTTCGAGGAAAGTTGCGCGCTGCGCACCAATAGGGGCAGACGCTGAAACAACACCCTGCTGCGTTGCTGTGAGCGACGCTGCCGAGGCGGCAAATGGAACGAGGATCGAGGCAAAAGAGATAAGCGCAGTGGTAGAGAGGCGAGTAATCATAAGGTGATTCTACCACCGTGAGCCGGATCCGCCACCCCCGAAACTTCCGCCTCCAAAGCCACCAAAACCGCTGCTACCCCCACTTGAGCCCCATCCACCAGACCAGAATCCCCCACCTCGTCCACCCCGGCCTCTCCGACTGCCGTACTGCAGCTGAGAGAGGATGTAATCGAGCACGAGACCGATGCCAACGAGGACCGGAATGGAGATCCACCATGCAAAAAGCATCGTCAGGATGACACCGAACACGCCGCCGAGTATTCCACCGAACCACCACTCTTTCGTCCGACCCATGTACGCGGCGATGGCATCAAAGAAAACGAATGCAAGAAAGAGGAGAAACGGCCACGGACCTTCTGCACTCGATGCATAGCGTTCGGCGGTGTACTCACCACCAATATGTTTCTTCAATGCATCGATGCCCGCATGAAACCCTCCTACATAATCGCCTTCTTTGAAGCGTGGAACAATCTCGCGGTCGATAATGCCTTTCGCCACGATATCGGGGACAGCTCCTTCCAATCCGTATCCTGTAGCGATGAAGAGTTCACGGTCACCAAGTGTATCGCTCTGTTTAAACAGAATGAGAATACCATTGTCATTCGCATCTCCTCCCACACCCCACGCTCGCCCCACCTGAACAGCGACGTCAGCAATAGATTCGTCCTGCAGCGAGTTGATGATGAGAATGGCAAGCTGGTTACTCGTTTCTTTGTCGTACGACTGAAGTTCAGATTCTAGAGCATCGTGCTCCTGCTGCGTCAGAAGCCCAACTGCATCGGTAACGTAGCCATCGTTCGGAGGAGGTGTGAATGCGAGCGCCGAGGGCATGAGCACCCACGCAGCCACCACAAACACGGCGAAACGTCGGCGCATGATCTCACTGATCAAAATGAACAGCTGGGGCGTTTTCTGAGCCTTCCGTCGCCTCGAAGCCAGGCTCAGCTGCATACCCAAAGACCGCAGCAAGAATCATGCCAGGAAAGCGTCTGACGACGAGGTTGTACGAACGCACGGCATCGTTGTAATCGCGTCGTGCGACAGCGATGCGATTTTCCGTTCCCTCGAGTTCGGTCGTCAGGTCGCGGAACGCCTCCGTTGCTTTTAGTTGAGGATACGCTTCCACGCTGACAATCAGTCGTCCGAGCGCACCATCAAAAGAATTCGCTGCGGCGACTTGCTGGCCTCGATTCGATGCGCCAGTCCACTGCGAGCGAGCCTCTGTCACGGCTGTGATCGTGCTCTGCTCGAAGTTGGCCGCGCCCTTCACCGTGCTGACGACGTTGGGTATGAGATCGAAGCGACGCTGGTACTGCGTTTCGACGTTGCTCCACGCCGTATCGACGTCTTGGCGCGCTGTGACGAGTCCGTTGTAACCGGTCAGGACCCAGAGAACGAGCACCACCACGACAGCAATGCCTCCATAGAACCACGGTGAGCGTTTCGTCATTGTACAAATGGGGAAGTGACAGCTACATGATAGCACATCACGTTCAAACAGGGTGGATTATTGTCGAAAACCTATTGTAGGATGGACCAGGAAATGATTGCCCCCATCGCAGCAGCGAGAACAATTTCGTGCGCAGCGTAGATCGCCCACGCTTTTTTCGACGTGTCTTCAAACACACTGTGCACGAGAAGAGGAACACAGAAAAATGTCACACACGAAGCAATGGCGAGCAGCGTCCCCTGTGCAATCGTGCGAACGCCTATCCAGGTGAAAAGAATATTTAAGAGAATCGCAAAGACAACTCCGAGAACGATCGCAATACCAATTGCCTGTGCTGGCGTCGTGCTCATGTTCTTCATCTTCGTTTCCGTCAAACCGACTTCGCTCATCCAGAGCGGACCGAAGAGGAACGGCGAATACCACAATGCGCCAATCACAATACTTGCCAGCGATGAGAGAACAATTCCGAGGATTTCTGTCGACGTAATAGTAAGCATACAGTCTGGGGAAAGGACTCCCCTACTGTACAACATATCTTAAAAAACACCACTTCTTAGCGACTACGACGTCGGAATCCACCACCACCCCCGCGCCGCTGTGGCCTTCCACTTCCAAACGAACGCCTACGGGGCGCACGATCGTCAGATCGTGGCTCCTTTGCCCAGGACGCAGCCTCCACCGAGGCATCAAGTTTTGGGAGAGGGCCTAGGTCACTGGGGAACTTCGTCGGAATTTTGATACGCGTCAGGCGTTCAATACTTTTAATTTCGCCTGCTTGATCTGGTAACGCAAACGACACCGCTTTCCCAGCCCGTCCCGCTCGGCCCGTGCGACCGATGCGATGCACGTAATCGCCCGGATCTTGTGGTAGATCGTAGTTCACAACAAGCTCGATACCTGTCACATCGATGCCACGTGCAGCAATGTCAGTTGCAACGAGGACGCGATACTTTCCCGACTTGAAACCATCGAGAGCTTCACGTCGTTGAGCCAGTGACCTGTTGCTGTGGATTTCGGCAGCCTTGTGCCCCATCGCGTTCACGAGGCGCGTGATTTTCTTTGCACCGTGTTTTGTTCTGGAGAAGACGAGCACAGACCCCGCATGATCCTGGAGAAGTTTCTGAAGCAACTGCGTCTTCATCTCACGTCGCGCAATGATAATCTCCTGCTCAACACGTTCTGCCGTCGTTCCAGCCGGAGCGACCTCAACACGAAGAGGTAATTTCATGTGTCGCGTCGCAATAGACACAATCTCCGTCGGCATCGTCGCTGAGAAAAGCAGTGTCTGACGTTCCTTCGAAACTTCTGCGAGGATTTTATTGATCTGTGGGGCAAAGCCCATATCAAGCATGCGGTCGGCTTCATCAAGAACAAGCACAGCCACACTGCGTAGCGTAATTGTTTTGTGTTCCAGGTGATCGAGCAAGCGCCCGGGTGTGCAGACGACGATATGGGGCTTGTTGCGAATCATGTTTCGCTGCAAATTCATCGACGCTCCACCAATAAGTACGGCAGTTCGAACTCCCAACGGACCACCGACCTTCTGCAGTGTCTCATCTACTTGTAGAGCTAATTCACGTGTTGGAAGCACCACAAGACCGTGCCCCTTCCCTTGGAGCATCGCCTGAATCATTGGGATGCCAAATGCGAGCGTCTTGCCGGTTCCCGTTTGTGCGACACCGATCATGTCCTTCCCCTCAATACACGCGGGAATCGCCGCATGCTGAATGGGAGTCGGTGTGATGAATTTGTTGCGGTCGAGCACCTCCAGAATGGCGGGAGCGATCCCAAGACCTCTGAAACTACTGTCTCCGCCCATCGGGGCTGGGTTCATAGAGCTGTACAATACAGGGGATCGTACGAAATGTCATCCTAGTAAAACATTCTCATCAGTGTTTGCACCACCTCCTTCTTCAGCCTTCTCAAACTGGCATAGTGATGGTGCAGATGGGTTGTTTGCACGATACAACCGATCATATTCGGCCGAAACATTCGCAAGTTTTTCCTTTAGCCCTGGGCATATGTCCAATAATTCCTCGCGCGACCGAGCGCACCGAAAATCATCTATTCCTACCCCTAATGTTTCTGCGATAAATCGATACGCTGAAGACCGGTTTATGACATTCCCCACATATTTCATAGCGCCTCGTACACCCGACATGTTGCGCTGTGGACTCTTTTGAAGGGCACACCACAGCCACTGCGCACGAACAAATGCTTTCTCAAAGTTATGAGCAAGATAATCCTGCTCAATCAATTCCGGCGAATCCACCATGTTTGACGCCAAGAATTTCCGAAACTCGTAGATTCGCTGACGCAGCTGCCACGACTGATCATTCGCCAATGCTCTATCAATACGATTACGAACTTCAGAAAGGCAATCGATGGTATGTGAAACAGGTACTTCCCCTGACATCGCCACATCATCGAGAGCATCAATTCTGTCCTCAGCGACATCCTGTTCTTTGTTCGTGGAAGAAGACAAGTAACAAAGGGTATGAATCAATCCTCGATGCGCGTGGTTTCGCTGTCTTCTGCGTCTTCTGCCTCGACGTCCAGGCGGATCGTGTCGCCGTCGTCAGCGGACGAACGGACGCGAATTGTGACCGTCAGCACCACATCATCGTCACCGTCGATATCGATATCGTCCCAACGAACCTCGCTTCCCACCAAATCCCCTCCTTCGTTCGACGTCTGGTAGAGCATGTCACCATCGAGCCGAGCACGGACATCGACCGTTGTGTCATCGTTGTCGCGATTCTCGACCGTAATGCGGTACACAACCGTATCGTTCGGTTCTGCCGGGTCACGAGAGTCTGTAATTGTTAGCCGAAGATCGTCGTCATCATTGTTATCGTCGTCATCATCTTCGATGCGGGTTGTCTCCGTATCTTCGTCGTCTTCAGCCTCAACGCGCAATGTGACCGTATCGCCATCGTTTACCGAACTGCGCGGACGAACAGAGAGAAGGAGGGTCTTCGATGAATCGCGCGCGACATCGATGTCTTCCCACTCTACCTCATCGTCACCCTGCACATCTCCGCTATCCGTTGCGGAAACAAACGATGTGTCTTCATCGAGGAATGCTGTCACATCCACGCGAACAGGGTTATTTTCCTTGTTCGTCAGTGTGATGCGATACGTGATGACTTCGCCTTCTTCGACTGGATCGTCAGTTTCGGCGATTGAGACCTCAACATCGTCATTGCTATCACTATCCCCATCGCGATCAATGCGCGTATCTTCTGTTTCACTCTCATCTCCTGCACGGACCTTCAGGCGGATTGTGTCGCCGTCATCGAGACTTGAGTCGGCACGAACAGTGAGTAAAAGCGTCACCGTTTCATCTTCCTCAACTTCGACGTCGTCCCACTCGACCGTATCGTCGTCTTCATCGCCGCCATCGCTGGCTGAGACGAAGTCCATGTCATTGTCGAGATCTGCTCGGACATCGATTTCTTCGTCGTCATTCCCGTTGTTTTCCAGACGAATGCGATAGGTCACGCTGCCATTGGCGCGGATTGGATCGCTGCTGTCATCAATCGTCAGCGTGATGTCGCCATCGTCGTTGTCGTTATCATCATCATCGTCATCATCATTATCGTTATCCACCTCTGTCTCTTCCTCGTCAATTTCATCATCGGCGCGGACACGAAGCTTCACAGAATCGTCTGCACTGGAGCGAATGCGCACCGTCAGGTTCAACGTCACGTCGTCATCCTCGTCGATATCGACGTCATCCCATTCCACTTCATCATCCTCATGATCCCCGCCAGCGGAAGCTGAAACAAAGGTCATATCATCGTCGAGCTCGGCACGAACATCCACATCGACGTCGTCATTGTCATCATTCTTGATGCGGATGCGGTACGTTACCGTGTCCCCTTCATCGACCTCTTCATCGCTTTCTGTGATGCTGACTGTCAAATCATCATCGTCATTGTCGTGGCGAATATTGTCATCATCATCGTCGTCATTATCATCATCGTCATCCCCCCGATTGCGAACACTAATAAGAATTTCATTCGCTTGCGAGACTGTCAGTGGCTCGGCAATTGAGTGAATAGAATCCGGGATTGCGTTCCACTCAGCCAGTTTTTCGATTGCTGGGCGATACCAGATCGAATCACTTTGAAGTGAAATACCTTCAAGGCGCATCGCAAACACAGCAGCATCAACGAGGGTCACGCTCTGGTACGGATGAAATTTTCCATCACCGTATCCCTTCACGTAGCCGCGGGCCTTCGCTTCGCACACTGCCGGAGCGAATGACTGGTTCGTCACATCCGGGAAACAATTTTTACCGTTTCCGTAGAGGCCCTTCGACGCCAGCATGTTCACGACGAAGTCAGCGCGTGTAATGAACGCGCTCTGTGCTCCAGCGAATGTCGGAAGAGCCACGAGGGCCGTGAGAAGCGCGATGCGAAGGGACGTTTTGACCATGGAGCGACATAGTCCCACATTCCTTCCTATATGGCAATGGCATCGCAGCAGCTGCTTCAATAGCGTAAAAGCATGCAAACCTCCTGGTTCATGTTGTCTTTAGGGGCCCTCGCCACGTGGGGTGTGTGGGGCATTTTCGGCAAGATCGCGTCTGGGTACATGGATGGTCGCAGTCTCTTCTTCTATCAGCTCGTCACGGGCATCGTCGTCATTCTCATCGCCTTCGCGGCAACCGGTTTTCGGCCACAGTGGTACGGAGCAGATGGAGTGATCAACCCAGGTATCAAGTGGGCAATTGCGACGGGTGTCGTCTCGGCACTTGGGCAGATTCTCTACTTCTCTGCACTCGGAAAAGGTAAAGCATCGATTGTTGTGCTGATGACAGGGCTCTACCCCGTTATCACCGTTCTCCTCGCTTTCCTGATCCTTCGCGAAACAATCACACTCACACAAGGTGCGGGCATCGTTCTCGCTGTCACGTCGATCCTGCTGCTATCGCTCTAGCCTGTCAGGCGATCTTCACGACGTGATCGTTCCCATTCACCGCGGGGAACTGCTTCATAACCGCTGGATCATGAAATGGCAGAATAACCGTCTTGTGCCCATCAGCTGCAACCTTCGTAATTTTTCCCTCCTGCGATCCCGAAGGGTCGATGGCATAGATGCGTGCTTTCATCTCTTTTACAAACGCAACGTTCTTGGTTTTGTCTCCAATACGATAACCAATCGTTCTTCCCTGCTCTGCATTCGCAAGCACATAGCACTCATCAGCAACAAAGACGTAGGTCGTATTTCCAACATCCATCTCCGCAACGCATGACCCTGGTGTATGCCCACCGACCATGCGCATGCGAACACCTTCAAATTCGTAAGATTCGTCGAACTCCGTCAGCGACTTCCCTCCCCTACGCGATTTCAAATTCTCAGTGACCGCAGGTGTGTCATTCGTCGCCATGAGCGTATCGAGCGCTGTGCGGTTCATGTGCACATGCGCATTCGGGAAAAGGTGCTGGCCACCGGCATGATCGACGTCGTGGTGCGTGAGCATCACATCGGTTATATCTTCTTTCTTCAGACCGATCGATGCGAGCAACTTGCCAATGTCGTGAAGGACGAACGGTTTTCCATTGAGAACATCCATACTCCACGCCTTTAAAATCTCGTAACTCGTAAAGCCGGTATCGAGAAGAATCACCTTGGTAGGAGTCTTGATGACGTAGAAGAGCCAGTTGAACTCGATGAACTCCGTCCCCTTTCCAAACTCCGCATCCTGCGTGTCGCTTGGTGCGAAAATCTGATCCGCGAAGTAATCGGAATCCGCGTACTTAACGGCGTAAATTTCAACTGATTTGGTAGTCATGAGCGAAATATACAGGGAATTCTTTGCGTTTGCATTGACAGAGAATTATGTCATGATGAACTACTGCTCATTCGCAACACCGATTCGGAAGGAGCACATTTTCCATGTGCGCGTGGCAAACGCGCTCCTTGCGAGACTTTGTAGTTGTCCTGTCACTGTCCTCTTGAATCGAGGTACGTATGTCGTGGTCTGAAGTGCTGGAGCTGCTAGGAATGAAGGGAGGGGCTGAATGGCTCCTCACCGTAGAGGGAATCAAATGGATCTTCCGCATCTGCGCGGGGATCGCGATGTTCGTGGGTCACACTCGGTATGGATATGCCGTGTTGACCACGAACTACCAGGAGAAGCCTGACGATCGCCCGCATCGTGGCACGTGGTTTACGTGGGCATTCGTCGACTTGAGCATTTATCTCTACATGCTCTCAGTCGGGACCGCGACGTCGATGACGGCGGTCGATGCGTCTATCAACTTGGGAATCTTCGTGATTTCACTGTTTGTCGGGATCAACCTGTGGAAGCGCAGTGAAAAAGCGATGGTCATCATCGCCAGCGTTGGGATCGCGCTCTACTGGGCCTTTATGCTGAACAAGATGAAGCTCAACCTCGGCTTCTTTGCCCTCGACCATACGGAGATCGGTCTGCTCTTCGCCTGTTGTGCTACGACGTATGGCGTCGTGCCTACGTGGTGGAAAGAGCGGAAGAATCCCGGTGGCGAAGACAATGTGGCCTGGGCGTGGTGGATGGCATCGTGCGTGTGCGGTGTGATAGGAATCCCAGAATGGACAATCTCGAACGCAGCTCAACCGCTCGCGTTCATCATCGTGTGTGGCAGCATGACGTGGTTACTCTTCTACCTTAACCCGCATCATCCGTACGTCCGAACGGCGGAAGACGATGAAGCGGATAAGCAAGAAACGGAGTAAACCAAAACACTGTCTCGTAAGGAGTCGGCCTTCCCCTGGGTAACCAGGGGCGGGCCACTTCGTCATAGCCCTGGCTTTCGCGAAAGCCTAAACGTACTATCTCGCGGTCGGTTCCCTCGGGATGTAGCTCAGTTGGTAGAGCGTACGGTTCGGGACCGTAAGGCCGCAGGTTCGAGTCCTGTCATCCCGACCACTCATCGCCAGCTCCGCCCGGGAAAGAACAGCTATACGAAACAACATACTTTTGTGCTGTGTGAAGACCCGTATAGCCGCATGTTTTGACTACATTGTATACAATATTTATACAAGTATGGTGTAACAAACATCGGCCAGGGGCGTTGAAATTTACCTCGAATCCCCTCTTCCGGGCTTTAGCATGTCGGAAAATCCGTATACAAGAGTAGATCAAGTGTAACTCGACAACAAAACCCCCCTCCGTACACTCCTGCGGTCCCCACCGGGGATCTACTATGGATACCGTGAAGTTCACGACTCACCGTGCTGCTTCGCTGCCCCTCGTGCTCATGCACGTAGCGTGCATTACCATCCTCTCTCTGAGCATGGTAATCAGCCTCCCGACGATCCACTAAAGGACGTCAGGAAGAGGGAAAGCGACCCGTCAAACTCATCGGGGAACGAGGACCAAGGAGCGAGACGATGAGGCGCTTTTGTATGTGCGAAAGTGCCTCTTGACCCCCTAAACAGGCTGATAGGACCAAAATTTGAAAAATACCCATCTCCCAAGGCTTAAGACTTACCAAAAGAGTCAGAGACTTTTAGGCTTCAGAAAGCCGTAAAAGCCATTACCACAGCAATCCGGCCGGACGAGCGGCAAAAACGGCCCGCTCGAGTTCTGCATGAGCAGCAGCATCTTCGGCGATGTCCTTATACCGAGCAGCATCGTTGGGGTAGAGGCTGGCGAGCTGTTCGGCAATAACCTGTAGTTCTTCCACGCTTCCGCCAAGCGCAATGTGGTGGGTATTGTGGTTAATAGCCGTTGCATAGGCCGTGAAGAGACTATCGAACTCCTGCTTTCGGGCTCGGAGCTCTCCCCGCTCCCCCACCTTTAGCCCTGCCTCGATGACGACTCGCAAAATGCCAATATCCGTGTACCTCCCAAGGTCGTAGGCATGCGCAGCGTAGCGAAGGGCAAGATCAGGCTGCTGACGACGGAGGGCGAGCTCAGCGCGGATGCGCCACGCACGAGCATCCACGGCGTTCTCCGTGAGCGAGCTTGCGAGGACGGCATCTGCCTCGTCGAGGAGCCCTCCCTGTTCAAGCAGCTGTGCATGTCCCAGGAGAAGATCACGACTGAACCACTCGGGTGTCGACCGTTCATACCAGGCCAAAGCCGCTTTACTGTCGCCCGCTGCCTCTGCATGGCGTCCGAGGGACGATACCACCAAGAAGCCACCTTCCCAGACAACGACAATAGCCAACAGCGCAGTCGCAGCGATTTCGATACGTGAGAGGGAACGTGTGATACGCCAGTGTGAGAATGATGCACGACTAACGGGACGCTTCTCTGCCAAGTGGACCGAAAGGAGTGCAAGTGCGATCCAGAACGGAAGAGCGATCCCGACGAACTGAAGGTTGTAGTCGATCAGGTTATGTGCGAGCACACCGAGGATGCCGAGGAGAAGGGAGATCGTTCGTGCATCACTCCCAAGTGTCCAATCGGTCTTCCGATCAAGAAACAGGTGCCGCAGTGAGAGCCCGATGACATAGAGAAGGAAAACTATGAACGCGATCGTCGCCGGCCATCCACGTTCCGCCGCGTACTTCAGAAAGAGGTTATGCGCATGGTCGGATGTCACGTAGACATCGGTCATGAGGTGCGGCTGCGCAAAGCGGAAGCTGTAGGGGCCGTATCCAAGCAGCGGACGCTCGAGCGACAGCGTAAACGCTTGTTCCCAGAACTGCGCACGTTCGTCGATCGACGACGTTCCTTCATCCGATTGAAATGCGACTTTGTTCGCGACGGATTCCACGTCATATCGCTGGGAGCGCAAGAGATTCCCCCCTCCAAAGAGCACGAGACCGATACCGAGGGCCGCGAGCCCCGCAGAGACAACCGATTTCCATCGCTGCGCCGCAGCCTTCACGATGCGTACGTCCCGCAGCCAGAGCGCTCCCCAGACGGCTCCGAGGCAGAGAATCTGACCGGCGAATGCAATGAGGGCACCCCGCGAGTAACTAAGGAAGAGAGAGCCAATCAAAAGACCTGTCACGAGTGTGCATACCCTCCGCTGGAACTGCGTCACTTTGCGCGATGCGAGTAGGGCAGCCATTGGCCAAGCCAATAGCGTGAATTCTGCCCACGCATTCGGCCAGTAGTCGGTGTGGAAGCGCCAATCGAGGAACGTCCCAACAAAACGGTTCACAGGTTGGAACACGTAAACCGCGAGGCCGAACAGCACGGCGATGGCGCCTGCGATAGTGATCGCCCAGAGGAAGCCTTCAAAGAGAACACTCACGCGAGAGTTTCCTGCACGTCGCACGATCCAGAGGAAAAGGAGAATGCAGGAAAAATCGCGTACGAGTTCATCGAGACCGTACGTTCTTGTTGAAGAAGTAAGGTAACTCATCGCACTCCACACAAGAAAGAAGAGGAGAATCCCCCACATCGGTAGCGGCACCGTCACACCCGCTGCGCGCGTATCGCTCTTCGGAAATCCAAGGATCCGTAAGAGCGGGAACCATAAACTCGTGAACAGCACGATCGTAGCGACGATGCCAAGCATCCACGTAGCATCGACACTCTTTCCTCCTCGCCAGAGAATGGAGAAGGAGACAAAGACGAGCAGGAGCCACTCGGCAATCCGTTGGGCATGCGGCAATCTGGACATCGTGGCCAGTGTAGTGTGGAACATGCAGCGAAGACAAGCAAAGCTGTCGCTGAGTACTGATATGCTCGTACTATGAATCTCAACAAGCTGACGCCGGAAGAAGAAGCTGTGATCGCCCACAAAGGAACGGAACCTGCTTTCACCGGCGAGTATGACAACTTCTACAAAGAAGGCACGTACGTCTGCCGTCGTTGTGACCAACCACTCTTTTCCTCACAGTCGAAATTCGAAGCCGGTTGCGGTTGGCCAGCGTTCGATGCATTCATTGGTGAAAGTGTTCACCTTCAGCCCGATCCCGACGGGATGCGCACTGAAATCGAATGTGCACAGTGCGGCGGACATCTCGGGCATGTCTTTACGGGCGAGCGATTAACGGACAACAATACGCGACACTGCGTGAACTCGCTGTCGATCAAGTTCGTGCCAAAACAATGAAGAAACTTATCATCGTCTGCGACGATGCTGGGTTTGCTTCGGTCGATCGTGGGATTCGCACGCTCGTTGATCGAACGAATGTCCCCATCTGTGCCGATTATCTCATCGAAAAGGAGGGAGCGGTGATGCGCGCAAAAGCGATGATGACGAATCCATGTGTTTCGATCGGGCTCCATTTTGAGCTATCTGGCATATCAGATGTAGACCGTGTCGCGCTTACGAAAGACTTGAAAATAAAAGGCACGACGCTCGGTGAACAAGCGAGCATTCGACAGATGGTTGCGAAGGACGCACGGCGCCAACTCGCACTCTTTCGCGACACGCTTGGCAAAGATCCTGTGCACATCGGCACGCACGGCAATTTCAATGTTGATCGTACCGACGTTGTGATGCCATGGTGGAACGACTTGATGAACGAACTCTTCGATGGTCATATCCCGCCGATGCAACTCGCACACCCGCACGTCCGTCACAACATGACCAGCTGGTTCTTCGATCCGACGAAGCGCAACGCACTCACGCCGGACGAGTTCGAGTTACTCCTACAAGAACAAACATCGGACATCGTGGAGTTCGTGATGCATCCAGCACTCCCGGAACCGAGCGATGCATCACTCGATATGAAATTCTCGGCTGAAATGCGCGTACGAGACCTCGAGGCGGCCATCGCAATCATCAATTCGGGCTGTATCGGACGCGCAGGATTCGAAATTGTTCCGGTGGCGTCATTACGTAAATAGAAAACCCGCCGTCTTTGCAGAGGCGGGCATTCGATGACCCGGTTGGGCCCATGTTTTGAGAACCGTATCCATTATACCGATAGCTATTGTATAGTCAATAAGAAGGGTGTACGATCGTACAGCCGAATTGTGGGGCGTGACCAGGTTGGTACTCATGTTTTGAGAACCATGAGTCGGGGTTCGATTCCCCCACGCTCCACCAATTCGGCATACCCTGAAAGATCTTCTGCAACCTTTCGTCTTCCCTGATACTCTGACTCTGCTTCTACATTCCACATTCTACTTTCTACTTTCTCCATTC
>CAYQJY010000009.1:0-19072 GCA_964418005.1 uncultured Candidatus Peribacteria bacterium | reverse complement strand
ATCCTGATTTTCTCTCGCTCGATCAGCTGTGGATCGAAGAGCGGTCGGAAGATCTGAACGAGATCGCGTTGTCGTCGAATCTTCCCCAGGTGCACCGGTGGAAAGCCCCTGCAATGAAGAGCGACGTGATTTCGATCGACGACGTGCGCGTGATTCAGGAAAAAATCTACGAAACGGGCTCAGGCTCGAGGCGCGTGTGCTTCATTCGGGGGATCGATCGTCTGCACGATGCTGCAGGAAATGCCTTCTTGAAGATGTTGGAGGAGCCGCCAGAGGGACGCGTGTTTATTTTGACCGCGAATAGCGACACACAGCTTCTGCCAACGATTGTCTCTCGTACGCGTGTGCTTCGATTCGATCGCGTCGCCGACGCGCTCATCTCCCCTCTCGTCTCTACACTCCCCGAAGAAGACCGTGCATTCGTCGTACACCTTTCACAAGGCGCGCCCGGCATGGCGATGATGCTTGCGGCCGATCCAGATCGCCTGCGCGAAGAACGACTGATGCATAACCAAGCACTCTCCTTCTGGGGGCCGATGTCCCTCAGCGAGCGCCTGCGCACGCTCGAACCACTCGCTGAACGCGGTGAAACAGGCGATCGATTCCTGCTTCATCTGGCGCTAGCGCTTCGCGAAAGCCCCGTGCCGTCGGTGCTCCGGGGCGAGGCAATGCGCCACCTTACGGGGCGTCTCCAGACGAATGCTTACAGACCGCTTCTACTGCAAGAATTTGCGCTTACAGTAGCCTCCCCGCAGTGACAGCCTCGCATCACTTTTTGCTGTAGGCTACACTCCGCACTCGCATGGATATCCGATACCAAATCACCGGCGGCGTCCCCCTCCAAGGAGAGGTAACGGTGGGTGGCTCGAAGAACGCTGCACTTCCGATGATCGCCGGTGCGATTCTCGCCAACGGTGTTACAACACTCACGAACGTTCCGCGATTGCGCGACACGGAGCTCATGCTTCAAATTTTGGAATTCCTCGGATGCCAGACGACGTTCGTCGATGGAACCGTGACGATCGATACGTCGGGACTGCAGAGCAAACCGATTCCTGCTGAGTATGTGTCGAAACTCCGCGGATCCATCGTGCTCCTCGGTCCGCTCCTCGCACGTTTCGGTGTCGTGGAGATGAGTTACCCCGGTGGATGCGTCCTTGGGAAACGCCCCGTGGAAGCGCATGTCCTCGCATTGGAACAGATGGGTGCCGAGAACATGAGCACGCCCGACGTACTGCATCTTCAGGGCCAACTGGAGCCATCGCACGTGATTCTCCCTGAGTTTTCAGTGACGGCGACGGAGAATGCGCTCTGGGCTGCTGCAGTTCTCGAAGGCGAGACACGCATCGATATCTCTGCAGCAGAACCGCACGTGCAGGAGTGTGCACGTATGGCGGTGGCGATGGGAGCGGAGATCGAAGGCATCGGCACGCACACGCTCGTGATTCGCGGAACGAAGAATCTCCAACCCGTCACGCACCGCGTGCCATCCGATTACCTCGAGGCAGGATGTCTCGTCATCGCCGGCCTCGTGACACGAGGGAAGTTGCGTATCAAAGACTTTGATGCGGACCATCTTCGTATTTTTCTCGATGTTGTGCGCAGAATGGGCGGGATGTGGAAGTACTCGGCCGACGACAAAACCCTCCTCGTCGATGGTGAGCTCTCGTTCCTCAATGCTGTGAAGGTCCAAACGATGATCTTCCCTGGTTTCCCGACCGATTTGCAGGCGCCGATGGGTGTGGCAATGACGCAGGCAAAAGGTGTGTCGCGCATTTTCGAGACACTCTTCGAAGGTCGCCTCGCATATCTCTATGAACTCGAAAAGATGGGGGCGCACATCGAGATTCTTAACTCGCATCAAGCCCTCGTCATTGGTCCGACGCCGCTGAAGGGTCGCCTTGTTGCGAGTAACGACATTCGTGCTGGGGCAGCAATGGTTATCGCGGGGTTGTGTGCAGAAGGCCAAACGACGATCACGGACGTTCGGTACATTGAGCGCGGCTACGACAAGCTCGACGAGAAACTCCGCTCCCTCGGGGCGAAGATCGAGCGTACCGTGGTGGATGCGTCGTGATGCAAAGAAAAAGTGAAAAAAAGCCAAGAAAGCGAAAGAAAGTAATCTTTTTGTTCATTGCTTTGATCTTCTCCCTTTTCTCTTTTTACTTCATTCCCTACACTCCCAGCCATGCTGACTATCAAAGCCCTGGCTGGTTCGAGTGTCTCACTCTCCGATGGAACGACGACCGTGGTCGCATTTCCGAAGAAGGCCGTGAAGGACGCCGTCACACTTCTTTCCTCCCCGGAGGAAAACCCAGAGCAGAAGGTCATTTCGTGGCCAGGTGAGTACGACATCGGCGGCGTAGCTATTCGCGGCATCGGTCAGCAGGAAGGTCAGCATGTGTCGTTCGTGCTACAGATGGACGATGTTCGTGTTGCGCTTCCTGCAATTCCGCTTGAGGAGTGGAGCCAGGCCGATATTGAACGTCTTGGCGATGTGCACGTTCTCGTATTGCCGGCCGAGAATGCCAAAGTGGCGCAGACGCTCATCGATGAGATCGATCCGCGCGCGTTGATTGTCGTTGCGGGCGGTGATGGGAAGATGAATGCGGAGGTGATGAAAGTGGCGGGTGCGACGGGCAAAGAGACGATGTCCGAATACAAGTTAAAAGGTTCTTTGCCGGCAGAAGGCCGTGAAATCGTCGTTCTTGCTGCTTAATTTTATGAAACTTGCTCGCTGTGTGCCGGTGCTCCTTGCATCCGTCGTGCTCGTTTCATGCATGTCATCGGAGCAACGTGCGATCGAAACCTACTTCACTGAGGCTCAGAACGTTGCGGAGCGGTTGGTCGAGGCGGCATCGGAGTTCAGTACGCTCATGAACGCGCAGTCGAACCCGCTTCAGTGGAGCGCAGAAGATACGGCGAAACTTGACACAATTCTTGAAACGTTCGAAGGGCTGAAGGATGAGGCAGAAGACATGTCTGTGCCAGAGGCTCTAGAGGATATTCATCCCCTTCTCGTCGAATCGCTTGGCGATATGACCGCCGCGGTCGAGATTATCGTCAATATTGCCCATGATCCGACGACTGCGAGCATGGAGAAGGCACAGGACATGACGGCGAATGCGGAAAACGCGGAAAAGCTCGCGGGCGAGTACGTTCAAAAGCTCCAGAGCAGGCTCGAGGAGAAGTATCCGGAGCTGCTGCAGGAGTAACGACGAAGGAAGCAGGAGCATTACTGTACTATGCTTTCATAGTGGCCCCGTAGTTCAAAAGAAGAACGGCCCTCTCCTAAGGGGCAGATGCTGGTGCGATTCCAACCGGGGCTACCATCACTGTGTTATACTTTCCAACCATGAAGCGCACCGCCCTCTCTTTCGTTCTTCTCGCCCTCCCTGTCGCTGCCCTAGCGCTTGATTATCAGCACAGCGACGACAATTATTCCGATGCGCCGAGTTTCTCGGTCGCCGAGCAGGCTGCTATTAGCGCTCTCACAAGTTTGAGAGCTGTTTCGGGGAATCCGGACGGCTCCTTCGCACCAGATCGCACGTTGAACCGTGCGGAGTTTACGAAGATCGCGCTCTTGAGTGCGAAGAAAGACGTCCTCGAATCCGATGCTGCGGATTGTTTCCCTGACGTGTCCGAGGATGCATGGTTCAGTCGGTACGTTTGTTTTGCGAAGGTAGCGGGGATTGTCGAGGGCAATCCGGATGGGCTTTTCCATCCCGAACGCTCCGTGAACAATGCCGAGGCGACGAAGATTTTAGTGGAATTGGCGGGGTACGATCTTCCAGAACCAGCCGAAAACGAGCGTTGGGCGTGGTATACGGCGTACCTCAAGGCAGCGGATCTTAATGGTGTTGGTTTACCTGGCAGCATTGAGCCCGGACATGAGCTGACACGGGGGCAGATGGCTCGCCTCGCGGCGGCATTCGTTGCGTGGAAGGATGGTTCGTTGGAAGAATATCGTAACGCTGAGCGTGGAAAATTTGGTGAGGCATCTTCTTCGTCGGTAGAGGAAGAAGAGTCGTCATCGTCGATCTCATCTTCGTCGTCATCTTCGTCGCGCGCTTCATCGTCTTCTTCCCGCCCTCTCTTCCCCGCGAAGAGCAGCTTCCTTCTCACGGGAAAATTGAGCCCGCTTATCATTAGCGGCAACGTGACGAGCTCGGATGAAGCGTCGAAACTGCGTATGGTGAAGTTTAACCTGCGGCGCGAGATCAATTCGCTCGGCAAGGTGTACTTGGTTGAACAGGATGGGGATGTCATCGCAGAATTGTTGGAGGCGACCAATGACAATGCGGACCATCGGAAGTGGGAGGCATCCGTCTCAGGTGATAGTTATTCCTTTGCGGCAAATACCGTTATTCCGGTTGGAATTCGCTTTATGCTCGATCCGAAGGATGGTGGCGGCTCCAGCAATGAGCTCGTGGAGATCGAGAGCTTCTCGATCCAAGCGGAGGGGCAATCGACAGGGAACACGAAGTATCTTCTCCTCGATACGCAGGTCTTCCCGATGCACCAAACGGCGTTCGGTCGTATGACACACGCGAAGAGTGTCCTTCCGGCTTCGGGTACGATGCAGACTGGAACCCAAAAACAAATTGCATCCGTCCGCTTCATGACAGAGACGGCGACGGGGGGGTCAGTCCTTGCGAAGAGTGTCGAGTTTCTTCTCGAGACATCGGATGTGAATGTATCAAACCTGCGTATCGGCGATGCCTCCAAAGGGCAGCTCTCGGATTGTGGCCTAGAGAAGATCGGTGTGACGCATGTCGTTTGCTCGAGTTTGGGTGAGAACGGCACATGGGTACCGTCTGAAGGGCTCGTTGTGTCCCTCTATGCTGATGTTGCGCTCAGTGGTCAAATCAACGGTCAGATGAACGTCGTTCTCGAGAGTCGCGGAAGTATCGGCCGTGCTGGATCGTTCACGTGGACCGACGGTTCGGGCATCTTCAATTGGCTCGAGGATGATGTGCTTTTTGGGGGGAACGTGTCGTGGTCTGTGACTCACTAGTCACCCTTCCCTTCGTCTGCGCTCAGGGCAGGCTCTTCCGCTCAGGGTGACAGCGAACCACAATCGTAGAAAAACTAGTTGGCCAGGAGGGCTTGGTGAAATGAGTAGATGTAAGAGCGTTGTCATGGTGAGCGGAGCCGAACCATGACTTATTCCAGCCCAATCGGTTGGCGATACTGCAATGCTTCGGCAACGTGCGTTGTTGTGATGGTGTCGCTCCCCGCGAGATCGGCGACGGTCCGTGCGACTTTGATCGCGCGGTGGTAACTGCGTGCGGAGAGACCGAGCTTTCCCGCAGCGTGGCGTAGCAGCGTCTCGGAGGCATCGTCGAGCGGGCAGAACTTCTGCAGATCACGAATACCCATCTCCTTGTTCGTTGAGAAGGGTAGGCCCGCGAAGCGCCGGCGTTGACGTTCACGGGCGCCGATGACGCGTGCGAGAATGGTTTCGGTTGTATCGCCACTTTTGGCTTTTCTCTGCGACAAATCTTCAAGAGGCACCGGTTGTACATCGATCGTGAGGTCGATGCGATCGAGGAAGGGCGCGCTGATACGACGCTTCATCGTTGCGGCAGTGGTTGCGGCGTGTGCCGGTGGGTTCATCGCGGCGACGAGCAAGACATCTGCCGGGTACGTCGCACTCCCCTGCACACGATTGATTGTCACACGACGGTCTTCGAGCGGTTGCCGAAGCACGTCGAGCACGTTCGGCGGGAACTCCGCGACTTCGTCGAGGAAAAGAACCCCGCGATGTGCGAGACTGATTTCGCCGGGACCGGGGAGTTGTCCTCCACCGACGAGTGAGACGCCGCTCGCGGTGTGGTGTACAGAACGGAAGGGACGTTGCCGCACGAGGGGTGTGCGGGCTGAGAGAAGGTTGGCGACCGAGTACACCTGCGTGACTTCGAGTGATTCCTCTGGCGAGAGAGGTGGGAGGATCCCCCGAAGCGCCTGAGCCAACAGCGTTTTCCCGGAACCAGGAGCACCGCTTAGAAGGACGTTGTGTCCGCCGGCTGCGGCGATCTCTAATGCGCGCTTTGCCTGCTCTTGGCCGCGGATATCGGCAAAATCAATGGCTGATTCGGTTTGTCCGCTTGCAGCAGGAGGGCTGAACTGCTGTGGTTCTTTGGTTCCTTGGAGGATTTCTAAGAGCTCGTTGAGGTGTTGTGCGGCCACGATTCGCACATCCGGCACGAGCGATGCCTCTGCGCCGTTCACGGCGGGGATGATGAGTGTCTTAATGCCGTGTTCACGACAGGCTATGGCTGC
Organism: uncultured Candidatus Peribacteria bacterium; assembly: GCA_964418005.1. Taxonomy (GTDB): domain Bacteria; phylum Patescibacteriota; class Gracilibacteria; order Peribacterales; family Peribacteraceae; genus DALYDP01. Next base: position 12,787 of record CAYQJY010000009.1, on the reverse strand, counting down.
AGGAAGAACTCCGGTGATGTGCCGCAGTCCCCCGTCGAGTGCGAGTTCGCCCATCACTGCCGTACTCTTCAGGGCATCATCGGGCAGCGTGAGGAGTTCATGTGCGAGGAGGAGGCCGATGGCGATGGGAAGGTCGTACCGCGGCCCGACTTTCTTCAAGTCTGCTGGTGCGAGGTTGATTGTCACGTTGCGACCGGTTGGTAATTTGAATCCGCTCGATCGCAGCGCCATACGGACGCGCTGCTTACTCTCTTGGACGGCGGTATCGCCGAGGCCGACGATGGTGATGCCGCTCTCGCCGGGGGCGGAGCCAATTTCGACAGTGATGCGTTCCGGTTGGAGGCCGATCGTGGCGAAGGATGTGAGTTGTGTGAGCATAGGGTGTACTCTCATACACCTTCTATCTTCCGTCCAGTGAAAAGGGTGGACAAACGTTCACCATCCATGCAGAATAATGCCATGCACTATGAATCTGGGTATCTATCGCGGGTCCGGGGTTCCCGGGGCGAGGCGCTTGCTGTTCGCCACCTCCTCGGTCGGGGCATGAGCGTCCTTGGTCGAAACGTTCGCCTAGGCAGAGATGAGATCGATATCGTTGCATTCGATCCACTCGACCGATGCGTCGCCTTTGTCGAAGTGAAAATGCGCTCACATCACACCGACTATCACCCGTCGCTTAACATGACATGGCGAAAGCGGCGCCACATGATCCGTGCGGCACGTCGGTGGGTTCATGCGCACGGCTACGATGGTGGTTACAGGTTGGATGCTGCGTACGTCGCCGATGGCGCGGTGGAGTACGTGGTGGATTTGGAAATGAATGTTTAGTGTGTCATGGTTCGAGGCTCGCGGCGACCGCTCGCACCTCACCATGACAAATGTACCCTGTGCTTGCGGTTTCGCTGTCATGGTGAGGTGCTTTTGCTGCGGCAAAAGCCTCGAACCATGACGAGGATTACCATTGAGTGACCGCCACTGCATGGTGCAGGAGGAGGCATCCGGGCCATTCCAGTGGGGTTGCCCCTTCCTTCGTTGTCGCGGACCAGGGTGCTTTCTTGTTTTCGCCGCTGAGGAGGAAGACCTTCGTTTCCGCCGTGCGCAGGAGTGTGAGCGTCGTTGTGATGCGATCCTTCACTGGGAAGCGTGGTGAACCGTTTGGCAGGTTTGGGACTTTCGTTGCGATCACATACTCTGCGACGCTTAAGTCTGCGGCAGCCAGAGGCGGAAAAAGCGATGCAGTGTGCCCATCCTCGCCAAGTCCGAGAACGACGACATCGGGTCCTACATCGGGGAGGAGTTGTCGCAGGTCGTAGTCGTAGAAGCGAGCACACTCCCCCACCGGCTTGGAAGTATCGGGGAAGTGGCGCTGTAGATCCGGAATACCTGCGTGCTTCAGGAGTGTTTCCTCGATGAGTTTCTGATTACTGCGATCGTCACTCGGCGGCACGTGGCGTTCATCGACGAGGAAGAGGTGGACTTTCTCCCAGTCGATCGTTCGCTTGCGTCCGAGTTGCTCGTAGACAGGACCTGGAGTTGATCCACCAGAAAGACCGAGCACGCAGCGCCCGCGTTCTTCGATCGCTTGTACGATTGCACGTTCAAGAACGGTCGTCGCAGAGCGGACGAATTCGTCCTGAGAGTCGGTGGGGATTTGCGCGAGCTGCATACGACAAAAAAGATAGCGGTTAGCGAGTAGCGTAGAGCATTCTGGTACTACCCGCTACGTGCTATTCGCTACCCGCTTGCTATGGGTACCACTGAATACCGTCTTTCGCGATCCACTCGACTGCCTCATGCGGCAGTTCCGAGCCTGCCGGGTAGTGCGCGAGCGGCGTATTTTTTGTATCGAGGTATGCCTGGATGGGGTCGATGAGGTTCCAAGCGGTGTGAACTTCGTCGAAGCCCATGAACCACTGTTGTTTGCCACGCATGGCTTCCAGAAGCAGTAAACCGTGCTCCGTGAGGACATCGCCGGTGACAGTGAGAGGGTCCTCAATAAGGAGCGGACGGAACCGCGGTTCGGTGCCCCCGACCTTCGTTTGGAGATGAAACTTCATCCCGGCTTCCCCTTGCAAGATGATATCGAGACGGTTGGGGCTGCTCCCTGGGCCGACGCGGAACTGTTCCTGGAATTGCAGCGTGATGCGTGTCTCACGTCGCTTGAGACGTTTTCCGGTGCGGACGATGAACGGGACACCATCGAAGTGTGGACTGCGTGTTCGCAGTTTCAGCGCGATGAAGGTGTTCGTGCGCGAATCAGTTTGAACGCCCTCCTCCATTCTGTATGCCGACACGGGTTCGCCATTCACGATGCCCGCGCTGTACTGTCCTTGTAGGACAATCTCCGCGAGCGAGCTCGCAGGTGGAAGATAGAATTGTCGCAGGGCATCCGCACGGCTCTCGCGGAACCCGTTCTCGTCCTCGCGCAGGTCCATTGTGAGGAGCGACGTCATGAGGAGCATGTGATTTTGGATGAAATCGCGCAGCGTGCCTGCCGCTTCGAAGTACCCCGCACGCCCTTCGATGCCCACCGTTTCAGAGGCCGTTACCTCGACGTGGTGAATGAGCGTGTTCTTGAAAAGGCGCTCCAGGACTGGGTTTGCGTAGCGTAGGTAGTAGATGTTGCGAACGGCTTCTTTGCCCAAGTAGTGGTCGAGCAGGAATACTTCGTTTTCCTTGAATGATTTCATGAGGGATGCCTTTATCTTTTCGAAGCTCGGGAGATCATGGCCCACGGGTTTCTCGACGATGCATCGGAATTCCCCTTTGCGAATGCCTGCCCCGACGAGGTTTTCAAGAACATCGACGAAGGCTGTTGGCGGAATCGAGAGGTAGGCCATGCGGACGGTGTCCTTCCATCCCTTCTCCATCGTCGTGAGGCGACCGTCGAGCGCTGTGAATGCGGCCGCATCGTCGTACGAGCCGTGTTGGTAGTACACATGTTGTAAGAATTCCTTCAGAGTTGCCGCATCAATTTCCATACCGGCGGCAGCAATTGATTCCTGCACTGTTGTGCGGAATGTCTCGTCGTTCATGTCCGTGCGTGCGAAACCAACAATGGCGTACTGCTGAGGAAGGCGGCCGTTCGCTGCGAGCTGTGCGAGCGCAGGGTAGAGCTTCAGTTTCGCGAGGTTTCCGGACGCCCCGAAGATCATCAGGGTGAACGGGGACGTTGCGGTCAACGGCAAGGCATCGGTCATGGACTGCACTATAGACTTTTTCCGGAAGGGAATGGAGCTGACCGACAAATTCTCTTGCATGGCTATAACTGAAGGGTAACGTGATGTGTTGATGATGTCTCCAGAACAGTTTGCTGCGTTGCCTGATGAAAAAAAGAGAGCGTTTATGATGTCGCATCATCCGCAGGCCATGCCATTGGGACAGGTGGAATTGGCAAAGGCTGAGCATGCGTGCAGGGAATTGAATCACAGTACGGTTGCGTGTGATCGTCTGAGTCAGGGTGTACGCGGGGCGTGTGATGCGTGTCTCATTGCGGCCGGCCTGAAAAAGGATTGACCGAGGTGCGTCATAATCCTTTCGTAATGATGGCTCTGTACGATTTTGCATAGATTTTGTGTAACAAATCACACACTCATTCGTATTGAAAGGTGTACACACTCATCGATGGCCGCACAGACCCGTCACCTCATTACAGGCATTCTCCTCTCCCTGACGATCGTCGTCGGGGCGAGCACCGCGCTTCGACTCGTGAAGTTGCAGGCGGTCGAGGCTGCAGCAACGTCGTTCACCGTGGCGTGCATACAGTAAAAACCCCGGCTCCGCCGGGGGGTCTTCTGCCTTTCCGTGGCTCATTCTGGTTTGTCCGTGCCGGGTAATTCGCCATTTGCGCGCATTTCTTCTTCGCGACGACTGCACTGCCCCGCTATAATGAACGGCGACAGCACGATGGCGTAGACAATAAGGATGGCCAGAACGATGACTCCTCCGATCAAGTACTTCATGGTGCACCTCCTGGAAAGGGCGGTATCCGAGGAAATCTCGAATGAACGTATTATTCAATAAAAATATTTTTTAGTCCAATACAGTCGAAATGGCTTGCACGAGCGTTCCAGGGTAGTAATACCGCAATATGTCTTCCCCTGATTTCCCCTCGTTCGCCTGGCCCTCAGCGCCGCATCCACTCATGCCCACGCCGTGTCCCCTGTTCTCCATCCCCTCGCACCACGGATCATCCTTCGACGTGAAGATTTCCGCGAAGGGGAAATTCTTCCATCCGATTTCTTCTGGCGTCTTCGTCCGACCGTCGTCGCTACTGAAATACGCAGGTCGGATGATTTCGTTGTCCTTCGTGATGACGAGGTTCGTTGTGTCCTTCACCGCTTCGAGCCAACGTGGATTATTTATTTCGAAGCTCTTCCCTGTGTACTTCTGGAAGATCGCGGGACTGTCACTCCCGTCGTACGGTTTTCCGGGGAACTTGCGGTAGGTATCGCCCATGTAGTGCGCAGCGTAGGTGCGTGCTGCGATCGCAAAGGCGCGTTGCTTCTCATACGGCTCCGTATCGGGTTCTTCGCTGAGGCCCATCAAATAGTCCTCGAGCGGGAGGCTGTTGATGAGCGCAGGCTTCCCATTGATCGTTTTGCACGTCATCGTTCCACGATAGAGGGTTTTGAGCTCCCCAAGGTCTGCGTCATCGCACGATTCCAGTGCACCGTCACGCGATTCGAGGCGGATGCGGATTGTCGGACCACGATCTTCTGTTGTGCGTTTACTACTCGATGTACGTGACGATGCGGGGCGACGCGAGACGCTGGAGGAGGACGGTGACTGGCGCGAACGAACGGACGATGAGCTTTCTCCCGGCATCGTGACGCGGCCTGATGATTGGATTGTGAAGGATGCCTCGCCGATCGAGAGTGACCATGTGCCGCGTTCGCGCGGGATCTGCACTTTGAGCTGGATCGCCTCCGCGGAGTTCCGAGGGACGGATGTTTCCGTGACAATGTGTCCGCGCACAGGTTCGTAGACGCCGTTGATGAGTTGCCACACGCCGATCGACTGGTCTGAGCGCTTCACATCCGCGATGCGCTGGCCCGCTGTCGCACCCGTTTTGCCCGTCGTATAGCGGACGGAGAATGGCACTTCCCCGCCGGGACGACCTGCTAAGACATCGCTCCCCAGAACGGAAATTCCCTCGCGATAGAGCGGTCGAGCGGAAGAGCTGCTGCGAGACGACGGCCGTACGGACGATCGGCTGCTACTTGAACGCGCTTTCGACGATGACGACGCTGGCTTCTTGGGGAAGCTGATTGCCGCATCGACATCTTCGTCCTCCACATGGGTGCGTATCTGCGACATCGTTCTGTCGACGTAGAATCCCGGACAGCCAGTCGAGAGCAGGTCACCATGGTCGATGACCGGCGACGAGTACGTTTCACCATGGTAGGCCGCGTTTGCGTCCAGATCGATGTCGTATTTTTCCGCCAGCTCAACGATGAGCCACTGCAATGCTTTCATTTGGTCTTGGCTCGGCTTCTCGATATCGAAGTTTCCGAGCAGCGCGATGCCGAGCGTGTTTACGTTATGGCAGTATGCATGGCCCCCGACGACGTAGTCGCCGCCGGATTTCCCTTCGTAAATTTGCCCACCTTCATCGATAAGGTAGTGATACCCAACATCGCCCCAACCGCGTGTTTGGGCATGGTATTGGTAAATGGCTCGCACACGTTCGACGCCGCTGCGCTTATCCCCCGCCACCTTTCCCGCTGTGTGGTGGATCACAAGTAGCTCGATTTTTTTGCTGTACGTATGTGCCCAACGGAGCGTACTGCCGTTTACACTCGTCGTCTTTCTCACAGTTTTGAAATCGTTCGGATAGTTTCTCTGCGAAGCTAAACAGTCCTCTTCACGTTCGCTAACTGTGTCGTTCGTCGGAGCGTCGCCGCTCTCGCCGGACGTGCTCGAGGAAGCGCTGGAAGCGGGTGCTCGATCCGTGAAAAGAAGGTCGTCGTTCGCGCCCCAGTCCTCGCGCGAGAGAATATGGTGCGTGTCCGCTGCCGACACGACCAATGGGAGAGCTGCGATGGTAAGGAGATACGAGAGCATGAATCACCGGATGGGCTTTCCAGTGAACAATGTTTCGTACCGATCGACCATGGTGGAAACCGCGAATTGTTGTTTGGCTTTTCTTCGTCCATTCGTTCGTAGCGTATCTCGTTTTTTGGCATCATGGAGCTCTTTGATGCCCTTCGTGAGGGCTCGAATATCGTCGCGTTCTACAATCAAAACATCCTTCGTCGCTTCGAGGCAAGACACAATCCCGCATGCATCGGTCACGAGGCACGGTACGCCCATGGCCATGGCCTCTGCGACGACCATGCCAAAGGGGTCGATCGTCCTCGACGGCAGCACGAGCGCGTCGATCTGGCGGTAAAAATCAGCGACGTCGGTGCGCCGTCCGTGGAAACGGACGTTATGATCGTGCTCCTGGCGTTGTGCACGCTTCTTGAGATCTTTTTCTTCGGGGCCGTCACCGACGATGTCGAGTGTCGTGTGTGGGACGTCCGCGATGGCACGCAGGAGGAGGTCAACACCCTTCTCTTCCGCGAGCCTTCCAACGTAGCCAAGGTGAAGGGTGTCAGTTGCCTCTTTTTCGTTAGGTTTTTCCTTGAACCAGGTATTTGCGATTCCATTCGGAATAACAACCGTCTTCTTCGGGTCCCAGTCCATCTCCAAGTACTGAATGCGACTGAGCTGCGAGACGGTAATAGTCGTCGCGTGTGAACTCTGTTTTTTGAGGAGCTTGAGCCAAGGATTCATCGTGAGCCATTTTCCGACAGGATCGTGCTCAATCCAGAAGACCTTGATGCCACGCTCCGCGGCGATATCGGTGAGCAGTAATTTTTCCGTGAGACTCAACATCACAATGACGTCTAATTTCTTGAAACCGTCGAGCATGCCCTCGAGCGACGCACGCATGAATTTTTTCTTGAATGCGAATGCGACGACGGCGAGTTTTGAAACGGGTGGTACTCCTATCTGCAGATCGACGACGGGAAGATGTGCAGCCCGGAACGCAGGCGGAAGCACTGTGCAACTTCCCGTAAACGCGACGCTGTGGCCACGCTCGCTCAGTCCTTTTGCGAGACTCATGACCTGCGTTTCTGCCCCACCATCGGGGATGCTTTCGAGCGGAAAGCGGGTAAAGAGGACTTTCACATGCACAGTGTACAATAAGCCCTTTGTTATGGAGACTTCCATGCAGCCTGTTCACCGGCGCAGTCCGATCAAGCGGCATGCCATATACGCAGGCTTGGCGGCGATTGTGGTGCTTCTTGTGAGTGTTGTAGGCGTGTTCTTCAGCATCCTTTCTGACCTTCCGCCGATTGATCCGGCAATGTTGCGGTACAGGCAGAGTGTGAAGATCGAAGATCGGACAGGCCAAGAACTCTATCGCATTTACGGTGAGGAAGATCGCATCATACTCGATACAGAAGCGATCTCGCCGTACCTGCGCGATGCGATCGTCGCGATCGAAGACAAGCGGTTCTACGACCGCACACTCTGCATTGACCCTCTTGCGATCGCACGCGCGTTCGTCGTGAATATGCGCAGCGGTCAACAGATTCAAGGTGGGTCCACGATCACACAGCAGCTCGTGCGGTCGGTGTATCTCTCACCGGAGAAAACACTGCGTCGCAAAATCCGCGAGGCTGTGTTGGCGTGCCGTATGGAGCGGATGTACACGAAAGATGAGATTCTCACGCTCTATCTCAACCGAGTTCCGTTCGGTGGAACACTCTACGGTGCGGAACGTGCAGCCCAGGCGTACTTCGGCGTCTCGGCGAAGGATCTTACGTTGCCCGAGGCAGCAGTGCTTGCGGCCATTCCTCAGCGCCCCAGTGTCTACACCGATCCTGAGCATATGCGCACTGCGGTTGATCATGATCTCATGAACGCGCTTCGTCAGGGAACCATCCGGCCGTCTTCTATTCCTGACGAACGTTTGCTTGGTGGTTTACTTGGGCGTTCGGTGACGACACCGCAAGGATCTGTATGGATCAACGGCCGTGCCGAAACGGTCCTTTTGGCGATGCGGCAGAGCGGATTCATCTCGAAAGAGCAGGAGTCGATTTCCGCGATCGCGATCCGCCGTATACAACTTGGAACAACGCCAACGCCACGCACCGCACCGCACTTTGTGGAGGCTGTCCGCCTGGATGTGGAGGATCTACTCACACAGTTGGGTGATGCGGACGCATGGGTGCGATCGGGCATGCGCGTGCGCACGACGATCGATCCTGATCTGCAGCGTATTGCCGAGCAAACGGTGAAAGACGCGCAATACGCCCTGTGGGAAGCCGGAGCGCGACACGCCGCGCTCGTCGCAATCGATCGCCACACGCGCGAAGTGCTCGCGTACGTCGGTAATGTTGATTACGACGATCCGGATGCCGGTGCCGTCGACATGGCCGCCGCCCCGAGGCAAACGGGCTCCGCTATCAAACCCGTCGTGTATGCAGCGGATTTGGATCGCAACGGGACAAACTCAGGAACGTTCATTCTCGATGCTCCCTTGCCAGCACTTGGCAATCCAAAGAACTACGACGGCGGTTTTCGTGGGTGGATGCGTATCCGGAACGCACTTGGCGCTTCGAGAAATTTGCCGGCGATCCGTGCGTTCTTCGATGCTGGTGGGGAAGAAGAGGTACTACGCATCGCGGCGGACATGGGTGTCTCGTCGCCACTCATCTATAGCGAACGTGCGCAGCAATCGGATCCATGGTTTGCCTTTGGCTGGCCGATGGCGATCGGTGCTGCAGAAGTGCCGCTCATCGAACTTGTGCAGGCCTACGCAACCATCGCGGAAGGAGGTGTATACCTACCACTGCGAACGGTCGATCGTATTGAGGATACGAGCGGCGACACGCTGTTGAGTATTCCGCACGGTGTCGCTTTGCAGGTGATCGATCCGTACGCCGCGAATGACATCGACGAAATTCTTCGTGATCCACTCGTTCGGCCGAAAGGCTTCTGGCGCGATATGCTGACGATTCCCGGCATCGAGGCCGGTGTGAAGACCGGAACGAGCAACTTGTGCCTGCGCCGCAGTCAGGTATCGCAGAAGTGCTTTTCGTACGCCGTGAACAACGTGTGGACCGTCGGGTATGACGATCGCATCGTGGTGGGCGTGTGGGTAGGCAATGCCGACAACGCGCCAATGATTCCGACGGCTGATGGGCTTACGGTCGCTGCGCCGATCTGGAAAGAGTTCCTGATCCAAGCGCATGGGCGGCCGGTGGCGGGGATTTAGGTGTCATGGTTCGTGGTTACCCTCGTCATGGTGAGTTTGCCTACCTAGCAGGCAGGTTGAAAGGGATGCCGCTGGTGCATGGAATTGTGATGGCATCCCTTTGGTTCGCACCCACGGAGGGGTGCTGCTGGGCACAATTTCAGTGTGTTTTGCCCTTTGGTAGAACGGTTCTTATGGCTATAGATCAGGCCGAAGCTTTCGCTGGCTGCGAAAAATTACCGGGGCGACCAAATACCTTCATTATCATGTTTGCATGTCGCAACGACGACGCATTCGCAATGGTTCCATGATGCTTGTGACGACGAACACGCTGAACCGCGCTCCAATTTTTGAAAATGCAGCATACGCGACAGAGGCAATTGAATGTTTATTGCGCTTGAAACAACAGCACCTGTTTGCACTCTACGGATATGTGATCATGTACGATCACTGTCATTTTCTCATCAAAATTCCGTCAACAAATTCAATTTCCAAGATAATGAATGCGTATAAATCCGGAATGACCTTTGATACTGGTTTGCCTAAAATGTGGCAGCCCCGATTCGATGTGCGCATCGTGAAGAATCCGAATGCAGCGTTGAAGTACATCCACATGAATCCTGTTGTTGCAGGAATAGTACATAATTCGGAAGAGTATCGTTGGTCGTCCGCAAGCAATGTATGGCCAGTCGATCCTCTTCCTTAGTACCCAGAAGCAGCCCTCCGTGGCTGCGCCTCATACGGTTGTGCGCCTATGTAGACATTTTCCACTCCTGCAGCAGCGCACTTAATTGCTCCGCCACCACATGCGCCGGGTCGCTCACACAGATGCATTGCTCGGCTCCTGCAGCCGTCGCTTCGGCGAAATTTGACGGTTTCTTACTGCTTGAGACGAGGGCAATGCGTGCTTTGGGATTCCTCATGTTTAAGCGTTCAATAATGCGTGGGCCGTTGTCATCGGGAATATAGTAGTCGATGAACGCAAAATCGACGCGGCGCCGCTTCATAATCTCGTACGCGTCCTCACATGTCTCCGCCGTCGCGATTTCGATATCCCACTCGGAGGCGTGGATCGCCTTGAGGAGCATATCCGTTTTGACGGGGCTGTCGTCGGCGATGAGGAAGTAGGGGGCGGTCATGTTCTTAGTGTAGTTGCCGTATTTCATTCGCAAAATATTGATTTGCATCAAATTACGTCGGGAATTACGTCGAATTTGACAAATAGTAATATTATATTAATATAAGTAATATTATGCAATACACCGCACTCCTTCTGACGATGGGCATCGCGCTAACAATGTTTCCTGTAAGCAGGGTACGCGCCGCCTGGGACGATACCTCGATCCTGCGGATGCCCGCTCGCGACATATGCCTTCGATTGGCTGACTTACAGTCACCGACCGGCGGGTTGCGCGATTCGGGCGTGAGCGTCATCAACGTCACCCTGCCCGGTCCTGTGACGGGTCCGGGTGCAGATCCGGCGGGTTCGTTGGATTCCTATGATGCATTGCAAGCGGCGGCCACGTCGCTTTCCGGCAAGAGCGATTGGGTGCTTGTGTTCCCGAAAGGAACGTACTTCATTGATCGGTATATCGATCCTGCGCAGGATGCGGCACGGCGTGCGAAGAACATCGTATTCTCTTCCGCGCGTCGTTTTCGAATCATTGGGTGCAACGCAACGATTAGCGTCACGAGCGATTTTGTTCGAACGCCCGGCGCACCTATCGCGTCGCGACCCGGCATGTTTGTTCCTCGGGAAAGCATCGTGACGCCCTTGGAGCTCGAGAACGTGTCGGATTTCTCCGTTGAAGGCGTTGATCAGGATGGTTCTGGCGGAGGGTACGGGTTGGAGCTTGATGGGAGTATCGATCGATTCGGTGCACCCGGGACTCGAACGGAAGGGCTCACGCGCGACGTGCGTTTGTCCGAAGGCGTGGGGAGCGGTCTCGTGACGTCCGGTGCGTCGCGCTACGTGATCGATGGCGTCTTTGCCCACCATTTTCCTGTTGATGGTTTCTACATCGGCAAGGGATTCGTCGACGAATCGCGCACAGTGACGACGCTTGGGAAGAAGGTGTACAAGACCCTCGTGGCCGATGCTAGCGGGACCATTTCGAACGTACGCTCCGCGCATAATGCCCGCCAAGGAATATCGATCGTGCAGGTGGCAGGCGTGACCGTTCGTGACAGCGTATTTTCCGACAACGGTCGAACTGGCAATGGCGGTGCTGTGAATCTTCGTTTTCCCGGGTTTCAACCGATGGCCGGCGCCGACGTCGAGCCGAACTACGGCGGTTCGACCGTGTGCGTCGCGCAGTGTGCATCAAAGGCTCCCACATACGTGCGGCCTACCAGTCGCACGACGGACGTCGTGTTCGAGCGATGCACGTTCGAGAACAACGTCGGTTCCCAGTTCGTGACGGGTGTGGGCGGCAAAGCGTACGGCACGAAGTTGGTCGACGCCACGGTGCTTGCCTCCATGGCGGGAACCGCCGGTAGCGCCGAATTCCCCGGATCGTCCGAGCGCGTCGTCGTTCTTGCGGCACAAACATCGTACGTAACCGGCGGTATCATCGAGACCGGCGCCGGTGCGGTGTACGCGTCGAACGTTGACACGGCCAAACTCCCGAAAGGAAGCGACCTTGCCCAAGTTTCGACCTACATCACAGGCGTGACTATTCGCACGAAAGGCAGCGGCATCGTCAGCGTCGGTGATAGGACGCTGCGCGTCATGGATTCCTGGATCATCGGCGGGCATGACGCATCGTTCAGGGGGTACGTGCCATACATCCAAAACAGAAATCCCGAGTCGATGTTCCGCCACAACAACGTCTCCATCCCTTCGGTGATTGCGTCCGGTTCCGTGCGACGGGCGGTTGGCCTCGTGCAGGGCATGTGCAATGCGGAAACGAAGAGCGTGATGGTCGGCGGCAATACGTGGTCGCTTGATGGCGCGCTTCCGGCGGCGGACATGTCACTGCTTGTGTCGTACCGTAGAACGCGCGTGACCGAACAGGAATCATTCCCCTCTTCGCCGTTCCTCCGCTCCGCGGAGGACCACGTGACGGGACCATCGTGCCCGTAAGCGCCCATCGGAATCGACGATCTTAGTCGATACCCAAAAACTGTTCCAACTCGTCTGTCAGTTGCCATGGTGCCTTTTCGGGTTGTTCGTTCAACATGATTACGTTCGGGGAACGATCGTCTTCTGCCCACCCATGTAGGCTTGTAAGGCTTTCGGGATCGCCACCGAGCCGTCCTTCTGTTGATGGTTCTCGAGGATGGCAATGAGGATGCGACCGATCGCGAAGGCTGTTGCGTCGTTCATGTGGATGAGCTTCTTTTTTCCATCACTCCCCTTCGTGAACGTCCCAAGGCGTCGGGCCTGGTAGTCCGTCATGTAGTCGCTCGTGTGCGTCTCGCGGTACGTCTCCTGCGACGGAATCCAGCACTCGATATCGAGACCGTTAGCGTTCGGCTTTCCGATGTCGTACGTGCACTTTTGCAGGAGGCGGTACGGAATATCCAATTCCT
>CAYQJY010000008.1:0-19310 GCA_964418005.1 uncultured Candidatus Peribacteria bacterium | reverse complement strand
TCTTTCTCTTGTCGTAATCGTCGTGACGGAAATGTTTATCGGGACCAATCAAGGGCTTGGGCATCGTATCATTGATGCACAGATCAAATACGATATTGCTGACATGTATGCTTCGATCCTGCTCACGGGGATTATCGGCTATCTTTTCAATGCCATTTTCCTGTTTGCAGAGAAAAGATTTTTGCGATGGACAAATAAGTAATAAGAAAGCACGGATGGTACCTATTTTTCAGACCGGGAGTGGCCAAAATGCAACAGACAACATAAAACAACAAGGAAGGGATTTTTTTGTGCGGCCTCCGGGCTGGCGCGGCTGCGCCAGTGTGCCGACCTTAATAGGCTGGAACCTTCCCTTTAAGGGCTGTTGCTAGTTGCTCCATGTACTCGATAAGCTGGTTCCAGTGGAGTCTGATTTCCTCCACCATTCCAGTACACTCATACCATGCCCCAGGTCGATCCCCGCCGCGTCCTCTTCCAGGACGAGCATCTGCTCGTAGTGATCAAGCTGGCCAACGAGCTGACGGTTGCTGCAGGTGGGAAGGGGAAGTTGCCGCTCTTCGACTTTTTGAAGAAGGCCGTGCCGAGCTTGAAGGTCGTCCATCGTCTCGACTACGGCACGTCCGGCGTCATCGTCTTCGCGAAGACAGCGGAGGCTGTGCGGAAGTTACGTGAGTCGCAGGACCGTTGGGTGAAGCGTTACCGCTGTCTCGTTGCAGGGCAGGTGATCGAGAGCGAGGGCGTGATCCGTCGGCAGCTTGGAGCACGGACACACGAGGGGAAGGTTGATGCATTTTCACGTTACCGTGTCATTGGCGCATGGCCGCTTGCGAGTGACATCGAGGTGACGATCGAAACCGGTCGCAAGCACCAAGTGCGTCAGCACATGGCAATGATCGGGCATCCGCTCCTGCTCGATCCGCTCTATGGTAACGCCGAGAAGGACAAGCTCTTTCGTCGGAAATTCCACTATGACCGCTTCTTCCTGCATGCAGAATTTCTGCAATTGCCACACCCTACAACAGGGAAGCTGATGACGTTCACAGCTCCTCTGTCTGCAGCCTTTGAAAAGGCCATCAGGGAGCTACGCGAACGGGGACATTAGGGCTTCGGGAAGGCCTGTTTTTGTGGTATACTGTCTCGATGTCTTCGACTACAAAAAAGAGGGCGCTGATCACGGGAATTTCGGGCCAAGACGGGTCGTATTTGGCGGAACTGTTGCTGTCGAAGGGGTACGAGGTGCACGGCATTATTCGTCGGTCGAGCTCGATCGGGAGCTGGCGCATCGCGCATCTGTACCAAGACCCACATGCCAAGAACGTCCGTTTTTTCTTGCACTACGGCGATCTGTCGGATGCAAACAGTCTGAGTGCGATTGTTGAGAAGGTTCTTCCGGACGAGATTTACCACCTCGGTGCGCAGAGTCACGTGCGCGTCAGCTTCGATGTGCCGGAATACACGGGTGATGTCACAGGTCTCGGCACACTTCGTCTGCTCGAAGCCATTCATGATCTCGGACTGACGAAAACGAAGTTCTACAACGCTGCGACGAGCGAGATGTTCGGTCACTGTGCCGACGGTCGCATGCTCAATGAACAATCACCACTGCAGCCGTCGTCGCCCTACGCCATCGCGAAGCTCTTTGGTTACTGGTCAACGATCAACTACCGCGAGTCGTACGGGCTCTTCACATGCAACGGCATTCTCTTCAATCACGAATCTCCCCGTCGCGGCGAAACGTTCGTCACGCGGAAGATTGTTCGTGCCTTCGCAGCGCTTGCTCGCAAGGATGAAGATGCGTTGCCGATGTACTTGGGCAACCTCGATGCCAAACGTGACTGGGGCTATGCGCCGGAGTACGTCGAAGGGATGTGGCGCATGCTCCAGCATGACAAGCCGGGCGACTATGTGCTCGCGACATCTGAATCTCGCACGGTTCGCGAGTTTTGCGAGCATGCGGCTCCGTACTTCGGTTTTGAGATTGTGTGGGAAGGGAAGGGGCTCGACGAAATCGGCAAGGATCAAAAAACAGGAACAGTGCTTGTTCGTCTCGATTCCCGCTACCTCCGTCCGGTCGAAGTGAAATCGCTCGTTGGAGATAGTACGAAGGCACGCACAGTGCTTGGCTGGGAACCGAAGACGACGTTCGAGGAGCTCGTTCGCATCATGTGCGAAGCGGAAAAGCATCCTTCCCGACGCGCACATGATATCGAAATCTGACACAATCTACGTTGCTGGCCACAGAGGCCTCGTCGGCTCCGCGCTTGTGCGGACGCTTCAGGCCAAGGGATACCAGAACCTGCTCTTTCGTACGCACGATGAGCTCGACCTCATGAACCAAGCAGCGGTCGAGGCGTTCTTTCAAGCTGAAAAGCCGGATGTCGTCATTCTTGCTGCGGCGAAGGTGGGCGGCATCGGAGCGAACAGTCAGTATCCCGTTGAGTTCGTTACAGAGAACCTTGTCATCGAGACGAATGTCATCCGAGCCGCCTACCGTGCAGGGACGATGAAGATGTTGTTCCTTGGCAGTTCCTGCATCTATCCCAAACTCGCACCACAGCCGATTACCGAGGACTTCCTCCTCACCGGTCCGCTTGAGGAAACAAATGCTCCATACGCGATCGCGAAGATTGCCGGTCTCACCATGTGCGACGCATACAACCGTGAATACGGCACATCGTACGTCGCGGTGATGCCGACGAATCTCTATGGTCCCGGCGACAATTTCGATAAAGAAAAAGGACATGTGATTCCCGCCATGATGGCGAAGATGCACGAGGCGAAGGTCGCCAATGCGCCGTCCGTGACGCTCTGGGGAACGGGCAAGGCATTGCGTGAGTTCCTGTACGTCGACGATCTTGCCGAAGCGTGCGTGTTCCTGCTGGAGAAAGGGTTCTCCGGATTGATTAATATCGGGTGTGGGAAAGATCAGACGATTGCCGAACTTGCTGAGAAAGTGGCTGCGGCCGTCGGGTACACAGGCACAATCGAATTCGATGCTTCGAAGCCAGATGGTACGCCGCGCAAGCTTCTTGATGTTTCCAAGCTTCTCGGTTTGGGCTGGAAGCCAAAAGTAGAATTGGGAGAAGGTTTGAAACGCACATACGCGTGGCTCTTACACAGTTCTTCGAGAGCATGACGTCGAATTCACATTCACTCCCGCGCATCACAGTCCTCCTACCGACGAAAAATAGGAGGAAAAATTTCGAGCACATGCTTGATATGCTTCTGCAGGAAAAATATGAGCATCCAAACGTGGAAATCGTTGTGATCGATGGTGATTCCACGGATGGAACTACGGATATAATTAAGAGACATGCACATGAAATTGTTGTGTGTAAATCACAGAAATTGAATATATACTCCGCGCTCAATGCGGGCCTTGCGATGGCCAAGGGGGAATGGGTGCGCATGGTAGCAGATGACGATATGTATGTTCCGGGTGTTTTACCCGTCGTCATGAAAGCAATGGAACAGCATCCGAAAAGTTTGGGAGTAGGAGGAGGATATACATCGAAAACCGTCTCGCGCGATGGCAGTATTATCGTCCACCCCTCTCAGTCGATGAGCGGTGTGATTAATCGAAAGACGATCTCGGATGCCTCGAGTCACATCCTCTTCGCGCATGAGGCGATGTTTTTCCGACGGGAGCCGCTCCTGTCGATCGGCGGATGGAGCGAGCGTTTCGCTGTGTCTGGAGATATCGATCTTCTCTATCGCTTACTTGATACGGGCGGATATTTTTTCGTTTTGCCAACAGTCGTCATTCACATGGTACACAGTGAAAATTCGATTTCCGTTCGTGGGTCGATACGTGGCCTCCTAGAAACAGTATGGATCCTACTGAAATCAAGGCAATGGAGCCTTCTCGTAAGGCTTTTGATTCATTGTATTTGGCACGTCGTGTGTCGGGCTTGTAACGCCATTCGGTGAAATTGGTGAAACAGTGTTGCCTCTTATATGCTGTTTCCATGCGCGTCTTTTCCGCCATGCAGCCCTCCGGCACGCTTCACCTGGGGAACTACCTCGGGTCGATGAAGCCGAATCTCGAATCGTCGAAGAGCGCGGATGAGAGCTATTTCTTCATCGTTGATCTTCATGCTCTTACGACGGTGCAGAATGCCAAGGATCTGAAGAAGTTTCGGATGGATGCGGTCAAAGACTACCTCGCTGCAGGATTCGATCCGCTCAAAACGGTAATCTGCTTTCAGTCGCAGGTGCCGCAGCATGCGGAACTTGCGTGGATTCTCTCGACGGTGACGCCCATGGGTCTCCTCGAGCGAGCGGTGTCGTACAAAGAGAAGGTCGAGAAGGGGATTGCTGCCAGTGTCGGGCTCTTCACGTATCCCGTTCTCATGGCTGCCGACATATTGCTCTACCAGAGCGATGTGGTGCCCGTTGGGAAAGACCAGAAGCAGCATGTGGAGATGACACGCGATATCGCGATCAAGTTCAACAACATCTACGGCGAGACGTTCGTCGTTCCCGAGCCGAAAATCCGCGAAGACGTTGCGGTGGTTCCGGGTATCGATGGTCAGAAGATGAGCAAGAGCTATGGCAATACGATTCCGCTCTTCGGGACGGACAGCGAAATCAAGAAGGCGATCATGGGGATCGTGACCGACAGTAAGGGGCCGACGGATCCGAAAGATCCTGCAACCTGCACCGTGTACCAGATCCACAAACATTTGGTCACATCAACGGAGGCAAAGGTGTTGGCGGAGGAATACATGAAAGGGCTCTCATACGGTGATGCGAAGAAGAAATTGCTTGAGGCCTACATCGCGTTCATTGGTCCTATGCGTGCTGCGCGAGAGGCTCTGAGCGATGCTGAAGTGGAAAAGGTCTTGGCCGATGGTGCCAAGCGCGCACGGGACACGGCCGCAAAAACCCTCGAAAAAGTCTATAAGGCAGTCGGATTGCGCTGAAAGGCGTTTTCCGCTATACTGAAAGGAAGTCCAAAACACACCCCAACCCACTATGCGCAGGAAGTATTCGAATCGTGAATGTGTCCTTGGTGGACTCTTCGCCCTCCTCGCGGCGTTCCCGCTTGTGACATCGAGTGACTTGGATGTGCCGCTCGCGGGTTCGGTTTCGCAGGAGACGATCAATCGCGCGTACGACGATCAGGCCTCGCAGTCGGTGCTCCGCCGCATGCGCTGGACGATCCTCCGTGACTGCGCTCAGCGCGAAGCCTTGGGTGAAGCGAACGTGTGCCCAGACATGAATGACACCGAAGCACTTCGTAACTACTGGAATGCTCCTGCGGAGGAGGAAGAAATAAGCGCCAACGAGGCGATTGGCGCGTCGATCGAAGATCTTGGTTCGTACGAAACGCATATTCTTCGTCGCGCTCGTCGTAATGGTCAATGTCCGGAAGGTCTCGATGCACTCGTGCCTGGTTTCCAGGAACTGTGTGATCGAACGGTCGCGGAAGGCACGCCACGACGCGACGCAATCCAAGAAGCAGTCGACAGTTGGGTCGGCGCTCCGAACACGAATCGCTGATCTCGGCGTAGTCCGCCTCGGGCGGACGAAGCCGGATCACTGTTTGCTCTTATCGAGGGGGACGGTCTCTCCCGGAATCGGCATGTCCTGCGGAGGCGTGTATTCGCCGGCGTCAGGGCCGCCTTTTTGTTCATTTTCGTCCTCGTCATCATCGCCGAACCAGAAGTTCTTCTTCATAGGATGAAGGGGAAGGGTGTTTCTTAGTGTATCACGTCCAGTGCGGCCAGTCCTTCAAAGCGAGGCCAATCTAAACTGCTGTAGCTCTTTGTAGTCTCCCATATAGCCCGGGAGCATCGTCTCCACTTCGCGCCAATACGCTGGTGAATGGTCTGCTCGGCGGGTGTGTGCGAGTTCATGCACAATCACATATTTCTGGAGGTGTTTGGGGAGCAACACGAGTGCCGTGTTGAGCATGATACGACCCTTTCGCGTGCAGCTACCCCACTGAGTGGAAGCAAAACGGACCGACGTCTTCATGATCCGTGCACGGAACGTCCGCGCGTTGATCTCGTGGAGCATTGCGAGAAGATATGGTTCAGCGTCGCTCGAGAGGAGCGACCAGAGGAACCGATGCAGCGAGTGCCAGCGGATATCCCTGCTCACGTCGACTCTCCAGCCACCGCGTACCCGGGTAGCACGCGTTTTCGTTCCAGGGCGCAGAGTGAACGAAACAGTTCTCCGACCGATGTGCAGTTGCACCGAACTCGCACCCTCCAGAAGGGGGCGGAACGGTTCGAGTGGAGTCTTTTTCTTATCGAGCAAGACGAGCTTCGCCATGCGCCGCAAGAGGTTCTGGATGTGCTCCTGTTCCTCTGCATGCGAGAGGTTCCTCGCCAGGCGGATCACAATCGTATTTCCGCTATAGACAGCCCTGGAATGCTTATTCTTCGTGCGTTCGATTCTGTGGGGAAGTCGCTGTGCCATGGGAAAGAAGAGTTAGTGGTGACCTGCCGCCTTCTTCAGTGTTTCGAGACATGCGTGTGTACTAGACGTATCGATTGCTTCTTCGAGGCAGGGGACAGCAGCTTCGAGGAAGGGGAGAGGATCATCGTTCGATGCGCGAACGGCGTTTGCTGCTTCGAATGCGAGTGCATGCACATACGTTTCGACGCCTGCTGTGCGCGTCTCGGCGAGAGCGGTGAGCATCGGTCGTCGGTAGATCGTATGGAGGTTTCGCTTCGCTTGTTTCAGGGTATCGACGGTGGAGAATACCTCTGCATCTACACCATCGATGACCGAGGTCGCTGCGTCGATCCATGTGTCGATTGCTCCTTGAGCACGTTCCAAGACGCCGGGATCCATCCCACGGAAAGCCTCGAGCATCTCACGTTCTTTGCGGCGATGACTTATTTCGAGCTGAATGTCGCTACGGAGACAGAGGGCCGAGCGATCGACGATCGTGTCGCGGTTTGCTTTGCGTATTTCGTCGTGGCAACGCACGCGCAACTCTGTGCTGCGTTCGCTATAGCGCTTGATCTCTGCAATCCACGCCGCACGGGCGCTTTCTTTGAAGCCGATTTGCTTCAATGGTAGGGCTCCGTTGGCTAACGTATCGAGACGACGTAGGTACTCCTGGACGGGATCGACGATTGCGCCGCTTCCCGCCAATGAGCCGGTTCCCGCTTCCTGGGCGTTGCAGAGCAGAGGAAGCGTGACGAGGGCGAAGCCGACGATCAACCGCGCGGTACGCACGGTTGGTATCGTACCATGAATCAGGGAACACTCTGTATACCCAGTCATACGCGGAGGACATGATGGGGAGAGGGGCGTTTCCCGGATCGAGAATGACGACCGAAACGTGGTGTGTTATGTATGGGACGGAAGACCGCGCGTTGGATGCCCGTGATTTTGTAGAATAGATTGATAGAGTGAGTAATATTCGTCACTCATTTTTTCCCATGTTCGGTCGATGGGGTGAGATCGAAGCTGCGATCGTCTCTCGGTCCAATTTCGTGACTGGAGCGTTTCCTGCAAGCTCGTAGACCATGCCTCGGCGGATTTCTCGTCGCTGTTCTCATCGGCCACAGAGACGAACGCATATGCGGGGAGGTGTTGTTCTGGTTGCACGATGCTCGATATGACGACGGGGAGTCCGCATGCAAGCGCTTCTAACATGGAGAGGGAGATTCCTTCCCCGAACGTTGGCAGTACAAACAAGTCCGCAGCATGGTAGTACCGCGCGAGGGTTTTGTGATCGCTCGGAGGCAATACAAGCATGTTCGGGAGCTGCCAGGATCGTGGGTCGATGCTCCCTTTGCCGACAAGGACCCATTGCCATTCCGAATGCCTGGTTGCCAAGGTGCGTATAAGACTGAGGCGTTTTTGGTTTTCGAATCGACCGGTGAAGAGGAGCGTCGGCCGGGTCGGATTCCAGCCGAGCGATTTTTTCCACGCGTCAGGTTGGAGATCGTCGAGGTGGAACACGGTAGGATCGATGCCGCTCACAATGACCTCTGACGATCGTGCGACGATGTTTACATCTTGCTCCTGCAAGTGGCGGGCGACGTACACGACTGCCGTTGCATTTCTCAAGATGAACCATCGCGCGATGCATGCTAGGAGGTGCAGCGGTTTATAGAAAGTTGGCTGCTGCATGATTCCGAGATGTTCGGTAAAAACGGTCGGTACACCAAGGAGCGTCGCCCAACAGAACGCCGCCAGACAACCGACGTGAAGGATATCATGGAATTGCACGATGTCGCTCGTACGGATACTTGAGAGCAGCGTTTTTATCGAGGAGATCGACCATACGTCGTGTGCGAACAATTCGTGGCCTCTCCAGCGAAAAAGCGGTCGCATCGAGGTGAATGTAACGTTCTTCAATTGGCGCTGTATCGTGCCTCCTGCCATCCATTGCACGTGAACGTCGCGCTCCCCGAGCGATTGTGCGAGTTGAAAGGAAACGACAGGGACACCGCCCAATGTCTCCGGGCCGTATGGCGTTACTTGAAGAATGCGCATTATTGAGGCGATGAGGAAAGTTTCTGTTCCCTATCGACATAGAGGAGCACCGTTTCGATGAACGTTGCATGACTCCAGGTGAGGGGGGCCACCGAGAGCGGTGCGCCGCTGTAGGCATCCCGCTGCTCCGGCAAGATGCCGGTCGTAGTCGCGCAGTTGACGACCCAATTTATCAGATCACGTGCCTGCTTGAGATCGTCCCTCGTCCGTGCTCGCGCGATAACCCACTGCGCTTTCCAGAGCGTCGTGATGACCCACGGGTTACCCGTGGCATCAGCTGTTGGTGTGCCGGGGAAGTGGTACGTATCATTTGTGTAGCGGGCCCATCCGCCGACAGCTGTTCTCACCGTGAGCGCGGCGTCGAGCGCATCCATCGTCGATACCACGCGCGGATCTTCGGGAGGCAACACGCCGAGTTTCCAGATAGCCGTGATCGAGGCGTCAGGCGTGGCGTCACGTTCGATCGTCTGGCCGTCTTTCCGGACAATCTTCTTCAGGAAGCGCTGCTTCTGCTCGTCGTAGAGGTGGAAGTGCAATGCCTGCTTCATCTCGTCTGCGACCGTTTGGTAATGCTCCGAGTGGCGGTGATGGCCGAGCATCTGGGCCATTTGTGCTGCGGCATGGAGGCCGGCGATGACCGTCGAGACCGTGTAGGTGAAGATACCGCGCTGTTCTTCCCAAGGGTCGTAGCTCGGGAGAGGGAGGCCCGTGCTTTCTTCACGGAAGGCGCAGAGGAATTCAGCTGCCTTCTTGCCGAAGCTTTCGTAGAGACGTTGGAGGAACTCGAAGTCTTGGTCCTGCTCGAAGTGCTTCTGCATCGCGTACAAGACGAGCGCCGTTTCATCTTCCTGGATCGGCAGTTGCGGCTCACCGTTTTTGTACCATGCATGCCACGACGATCCCACGGATCCATCGGGGTTATACTTATGGAGCATGTAGCCATCGGGCGTTTGCGCCCGAATGCAGAATTCAAAGAAACGATGGCTGACTTCACCATAGCCTGCCCGGTCGAGTGCGGCGCAGATGAATGCACCGTCACGAGGCCAGACGTAGGTATAGGTATCGCGGTTGAATGCCATAATGTCGGCGTCCGCGGCGGCGAGGATGCCACCCTCATTGTCGGCATGGAGGCGCACTTGGAGGAGGCTACGCTTGTAGAGTTCGATGGTCTTTTGATCGAGCGATCCGAAATCGATCCGACGCTTATTCACCCAGCTCTTCCAATAGTTCGTCGCGTTACGGAGCAATCGTTCAGGCGTGTCGTCCACGACCTTCTCCTGCAGATGGATGACGTCTTCGAGGGATTTCCCCACGCAGAGCCACAGGGTGACGACCGCTTCTTGTCCGGGTTCGATAATCGAGTGGATACCGACCGTGGAGTCGACGGAACCCTGCTCGATGGGGTGTCCGCTTAATTGACCGTCCTCGGCATCCCTCCAAGTGCCTTCGAGCCCGCGGTAGTTGCTCTTGCCGACAGTAAAAGAGGAAATGCCGCAGCTTTGAAGTTTCGATTTGCTATGGAGCACAGAGTCGAATGCAGAGCCGCGATGACCGACGATGCATTCCTCCGGTGCAGATGTGTCGCCGCCGATAAGGAAGTAGCGCGCATCGCGGTAGTGGATAACGCTATTGGTGTACGGCTCGTAGAAGGCGGTGTCCTTCTGCTTGTCGCCGTAGATGTAGAGGTCGTGGTGGAAGAAGAGTTTCACGAGTTTTCGTTCGTTGTCGGTCGACCGGACGACGAAGCGCCGGACGAGCACGTTGTGCACCGGATGCACCGCGTCTTCGACGTCCATGGCGATACCCAAATGATCGTTGCGCAGCGTCGAGTGCCCGACGAGCGTCTCGAGCTTATAGCCCGGTTCGATCGTCCACGACGGGTCGTCGAACCATGCGAAGCCGCGCCCCTCCACGAACGCGCCGATGCGGTGCACCTTGCCGAACGTCGTGTGGTCTTCCTTGCCCACGTACGGAAAGTAGAGGTCGCGCAATTGGAGCCGACCGTCGAAGGTGGCGAGGAGCGAACCGTTGCCGAGCATCAATGAGCGTGGCATAGGATTAGGAAAGGTTTGTAGCCGCGCCCCGGCGTTTACCCTGAGCGGTGCCGAAGGGTGGGCGCGGTGTAGAACGTGGCGAGCGACGAGCCTTCCGTCCCGCGTCGATCGCGGCGAGGCGCACGCGCAGGTCTTCGAGCGCGTGGCTGAAGCGGCGGTAGGCTTCGTACGGCGAGTCGTAGGGGCTGAAGTACTTGTGCACGTCGCCGTCGGCCCAGTACTTCGTGCACATGTAGTAGAAGTGGTCCGAGGTCTGGAGCTTGCGCCAGGTCTCGACGAGTTCCGGATTCTTCGACGCCTTCACGGCGGGTTCCAAGCGGTAGATCGCATCGAGCGCGGATTGCTGGATGTGGTTGCCTTGCCAGGCCGAGAGATCGCGTTCGGTGTCGGCCCACGAGATGTGGTGGTGCACGTCGTACGTCGGGTGCTCGGCGTCCCATTCCTCCACGACCTGGCTCGGCGTGCAGGCGCGGATGCCGCGCGCCTGGAACTGGTGCGGCAGGCTCTCGAGGAACTGGAAGATGCCCGTGTCGGCCCACTGGTGTTCGCCGAATGTCTCGTAGTCCATGAACAAATTGACGCTGTGCCCGGGCGTCTCCGCGATCCACTGGACGTACGTGTCGCTGTGCAGCGGATGGCATGACCAGTTTTTATCGGAGAAGCGGAACGCCACGTCGTCGCTGAGTTTGTAGTTCTTGAGCAAGATGTCGATCGAGCGGCTTGCCTTCGCGTGCGGTCGCAGCGTCGCGATCGTGTGTTCGAGCGTGCGCGGCATGCGGAACGTCGGCGGACGGTGCGGGACGTTCGGGGTCCGGCCGCGCAGATGGCGGTCGGTGCCTTCGGTCACGATGCCCTCGAAGCCCATGAGGCGGACGACCTGGGCGATTTCGTTGTTGAAGATGAGCTCGGTGTTACGGAATACCGTCGGCGCCTGGCCGAAGAGTTCGCGGATCATCGCGACGTGCTTCGTCACCTGCTCGCAGAACTCGGAGAGTGATTTGATGGAGCACAGCGAGTGGTAGTACGTCTCTGCGAGGAACTCGACTTGGCCCGTCTCCGCCAGCTCTTGGAACGACCGCAGGACGTCGGGGCCGTACTCGCGGCATTGGTCGAGGAAGACGCCCGAGAGCGAGTATGACACGCGGAACTCGGGGTTCGCGCGGAGCATGCGGAGGATCGTCGCGTTCGCGGGGAGGTAACACTTCTCCGAGACCTTGCGGAAGATCGCGCGGTTTTTTTCCTCATCGAAGAACGGCGTGTTCGTACCGATGTCATCGTAGCGCAGGTCGCGCAGGCGATAGGGTTGGTGGACCTGGAAGTAGAAGCAGACGCGCTGTGCCATAGGGTTATCGGGAAGAGAGAATATGTTTGTAAATGGAGGCCACTTCGCCGGCCTGGTGTTTCCAATTGAGGCGCTTGAGGATGCTCGGAGCCTCGGACCGCAGCTGTCGCGCGAGCGGTTCCTCGCGCAGCACGGTCACGATGCAGTCGGCCATTTTCTCCGTGTCCCAGAAGTCGACCTTGAACGCATGGTCGATCACTTCAGCCGCTCCGGATTGTTTACTGAGGATGACGGGCGTGCCGTGGGCGATAGCTTCGAGCGCCACGAGGCCAAACGGTTCGCTGACGGAGGGCATCACGAAGCAGTCGGCGTTGCGGTAGAGGCGCTCCGCTTCGTGCTTCCCGACCTTGCCGGTAAAGATGACGTTCTCACTCAAGCCGAGCGCACACGCACGATCGAGGAGTTCCGCGAGCATGCCGCCGTCACCGGCCATCACGAAGAGTGCCTTTGGGAGCTCCTTGTGAACAAGGTTCGCAACGTCGAGGAACTGCGTTGGGTTCTTCTGCGTCGTCAGACGTCCGAGGAACAAGACGAGAGGCGGTTGCTTCAGGCTCTTTGCATCACGTACAACGTTCTTGTGTTGCAGGTGAAGGACCGACGACGGTGCATCGTGACCGTTGTACACGACGTCGATCTTCTGCGGGTTGATGCCGTAGTGCTGTACGAGGATATTCTTCGTGTAGTTGCTCACGGCAATGATCTTGTCTGCTGCGAGGAAGCCTCTGCGCTCCTGATCGGCGATCCAGGAGTTCGGTTGGAAGTGTGTGCGATCCAGTTCCGTCGCGTGGATGTGTGCCACCATCGGGACGCGGTGGTACCGCGATGCGCGGATGCCGGCCTCGTAGGTCATCCAATCGTGGCAGTGCACGACATCGGGGTGAAGATCTCTCGTCATTGCCACGGCCTGCTCGGCGTATCGCCACACAGCCTCACCGAGGTCTGGACCGTAGAGATCTGCGATGGATGTTCCCGGCGGCGTGATGCCGGACATCGAGAGTGCTTGTAAACGCTGCGCGTAGTCCGCAAATCCCTCGTAGGGTTGCAACGCACTTTGTACAAAGCGGATCGACGCCTCGCCGTCAGTGGTCTGACCAATTGCATCCGCCGGTCCGCGCAGCATCTCGGCGTCGGGGTGGTTGCGAATGTCCATCGGGAGCACGAGCGTCACCTTCACGCCGGTCTTCGTCAGACCCCGCACAAGCCCTTGGCATGCGACCCCGAGTCCACCCGTGTGGAGCGGGGGGTATTCCCATCCGAACATGAGGGCATGCAGGCGCATCGAGTTTTGTGTGTTGGTATGTGAAGAAATCTCATGATTATACCAGAAAAAGCCATTTCGGACGATTCCCTTGAGCTTCACGAACAGGCGATCTATGGTCTGGTAATTCTCGTAGACAGGGGTGCAATTCCTGCTGTGCAACGACTCATTCGGAAGGGTTTCTGGCCTCCTGCACTCGGAAGAGATAGTGAGCTTTCAGCAGCAATTCATCATCCACCGGTTGTCGCATGATTTCATCGAGGCTGAAGAACAGCATTTTCTGCGTGACGAACCCGTTCGCGATTCCGAATCGCAAGAGGTTGAGGAGGTTTCCGTCGCCTGGCGACCCTGGGAGCAGCACAAGGGCGTCGCGCATGGTTTGTATGGGTCTCTCTCCATAGACGCGTCCACGGAGGGTTGTTGCGTCGTTATTTGGGAATATCTCTGTGTGGAACGTGAGGCGATTGTTTGTCCGCGTTGGTACGACGCGCGATGCCCCCTCGAGAATGCGAGATTGGATTTCCTTCAAGAGGAGGCGATCGTTGGAAGCATCGAAGATTGGAATGATGATTGTGCCTCGATGAATGAGAGAGCGCTGCAGTCGTTTCATTGCATCGGAGGACCGTGCAATGAAGGCGAGTGACTCATGCTCTTCGGTCAGTGCAAAGGAAGCTGCATGGCCGACAGCTTCGCCGATCGCCATCTCCGTCGATACCGATCGCAGTGCCCGCGAGGCGGCGTGCGTTGCACTGATCGTCGTGTTCGCCGACAAGACGTTTGGTTCTGTCTCAGAGACGATCATGGCAAGTGTAAGCGAAAAATCGCGCCCTTCGAACGGAGTTTCTAAGTATGTTGGATTCGTTTTGAAGACGCCGTCTCGACGTAATTGCCGGAATAAGAGACTCGTTGTTTGCAATGCATGTTCATCGAGAGAGGCAATTGTCGGCAGTGTGTTCGTACCTCGAACAGCGACAAGCGCAGTGGAAATAGCTGGTTGGTTCTTCGTCGCATCGACGCAGCGACTGTTGACGATACTTCCCGGTACGCAGATTCTGGCGCAGAAGGAGCCGCACTCAATGGGTATCGCAAATGCTCCGGAGACACTCAGTACATCCATGCCCCTGAGTCGTCGACCATCGACGATCATCGGGTGAAGCGACTGTGCATCATCGGTTTCGAAGATCGAAGGGTCGCGAACATATCGGCGTGAATCGCACGTCGGATCGTTGGATGGAGAGCACAGGCCCGACGGCTTTCCGAAGCGAACATACGCGAACAGATCTTCCATGATGTCGTGCGTTCGATCGTAGAGTCGTGGGTCGCCGATGAGTCCGATGGTGATCGGCGCGATGCCGGAGCGCATCGGATCGAAGATCATTGCACCACATCCTGAAGCCAAAATTGTGTCATTTGGGTTTGGAGACGATGCTTGGAGCGGCACGAAGAGCGCTCCCGATTGTGCCATGGGAGAGTTGAACATTGGAGAGATGGGCAATTCGAACAGCGTTATGTCTTGCGGCCAATCGGCAGGCGACTCGAGCGTAATGTTTCGATGTGCAATCGTGAGACGTTCAGGAGCAATTCGGAAGTCGGTTTGCTTTTCGAATGTCATGTGCTGCACCGAATGATTCACCTCATCGCGAACGGAAATCGTGCTTGCAGTATCTGCGCCAATAATTCCGATTCCATACGTTCCGACAGGAAGATTGTTTGCCGGGATACGCAAAGATTCGTGTGGTCTCATGGTCGTCTGATACGAATCGAGAAATGTGTTCGGTAGAGCAAGGAGTTCGACGGTACCCCCAGCGTTGATCGATATATCGTTATTCATCACGATTGTTGTGCCCGCGTATTCCCAACTTCCGAGAGATCCAACAGTGATTTCCTTGTCGTGCAGTTTAACCTTGGCGTGCTTTGCACGGCTTGCACGGACCCATATGTCATACATATGTCCTTCTGTTGGCGGTTCAACGATCGCGCTGTTGTTCCCGATGCTGATCAGATCGGATCCGCGACCGAGGTATGACAACGAAGGGGTTATCGGTTCGCTGCCCGCCGTGATGAGCGATACGACATACGTCACGCCAGCTTTAACGCTGGCGGTATCGAGGAGGACGGATGCCGTTGGAGTTCCAACAAAGCGGGTTCGACTACCATCGAACACCGGAAGAGTTGTTCCTTTTTCTACGAGCGAGAATGTGCACGACACTGCGCAGGCATTCCGTGGTGCCTTGAGCAGCACAGTGCCACTTTCTGTTGGCGTTACCTCCCACGCCTGCGCTCCGGTGATCATTGGGTTGGAGGAAGGGGTGAGGGGAATCTCAGAATCAGACGGGGATAACGGAACCAACGTGATGAATCCACTGAGACTCTGCTCTGCGATGTAGAGGGACTGCTGACCAAATGGCAACGAAACATGATGCACAACGAAGGTATCATTTCCCGCGCGTTCGGTCGGAAGTGTGACGCCGTTAAGCAGCAGCGTCGGGGGAACTGGCTGCGACGTGCTATGAACGTAGATGTCATAGGCCGTAGTACCCCAAGGGCCAGCGCTGAAGAGGAGTTCCTGCGTGCGCAACAGCATGCGCTGGAATGGGCTGGCTGCCGTATTCATCTTCCGTACGATCACGCCTTCGATCTTGTCCGTCGGAAGCGAGCTATGCATCTGAATGACCAAGGGGGATTCCGGACTTGTGGGAAATGCTCCGATACGAACGAACGGCTTCGAAGGGTCGGCGTGCATTTCGAGTGACAGCGGTATGCCCGACCCCGTGCGTACTGTGAAGGACAGGGAATCGCTTCCGTGGTTGATGAAGAAGATTTCCACCGTATCGCGAAATGGGGACTGGATATTGAATTGCGCTGTGCAATCGGTCGAGCGGGCGCGGAGAACGGTCATGCCGATCATCACGGCTTTTGTTTTTGTATCGCGTTCCCAACACGTACTCGCGTATGTAGGGGCTGTGAATGTTCCGTGATATCCACGGTCGGTCATGCCCATCTGAACACGCATGCCGTCGAGTCGTTTCCCGATGCCGACAATCGTCCGGCCACTCATTGAATATCCTTCTGCCAGGTGTCGCAATGCATCAGCCGAAAGCGTTCTTGGTTCGCCGGTGGATTCGGTGGAATCCCACCCCGACAATGTCTCGACGCCCGCTAAGGCCAGGAGGGAGCCGTCATCCGTTCCATCGATGAGGAGCGAAAATCGTACAGAGAGCATGTCATCGGGGTTTTCATTGTTTTGCAACAGTGCTCGATGCAGGAGGCGAGAATCGTCCCGATTCATCGCGATGACGGAATACTGCGATTGCAGCGACAGCGTCGGGAGCGATTCCATTTTTTCTTCTAAGAAGTCGACGATTTCATACGGCATCGCTCGCTTCATTCGATTAGCGAATTTGGTGCGGATTTCCCACTCGAGCGAACTCGGTTCGACGGAAGGAGCGTCTTCCGTCAGTAGCATGCCAGCACGCGAGAGCATCTCCTGTCGCCAGTCGTGTTCGGTTGCGAGGAGTACATCGACTCCTGCTTCACTTGCTGCGAGAGCAGCGGCGGTCCCTCCCCATGTTCCGCCTACGACCAACACTCCGACTGTTTGCTCGACCGCACCACGTGCACGCTGATCAAATGTTGCTTCATCGACGACGATCGTTGCTCGTTTGTCCGTCCACGACGTGGGCCGTTGCACGTCTTGTTCAAACGTCGTGACTGGTATGGCACTTTCGTAGAAACCGAGAGACTTGAAGAGGGGGGGGCGACTGCGGATGACCCACTCGCGATAGAGCGCCACAGCGAGGGCTAGGAGGAGCCAACAGCCGATCATACGGAGCTTCCGAACCATCTGGTTATTCTACCATATTTTTAATTTTTGCGCCACTACCACTTCCGTGGTCTCCCATACTGTGAAAAATGGCCAAAATATGCTAAAATAAAGGGATTTTATGGATACCGATTCCACGGACATCAACGAGCAATTACTGGGGGCTTCTGCGCCCTCAGACAATGCAGAGCCGTCGGATGAGCTCACGATCGCGGAGTATGCCGAATCCGTCACTCGAGCAGGTGAAAAGTTGGTGAGTATTATTATTCCTACGCACAACGATCGGCGGTTCATGACGAAATGTATGGAGCAGATCGATGCGGCATTTACAGGAAGTGACTACTCCTACGAAGCCTTTGTTGTCGACGATCATTCGATCGATGGAACGCAGGAGGCCGTGCGTGAACTCTCCAAAAAGTATGTGGTTCGGTTGCTTGAGAAAAGAGGGAAAAAGGGGAGGGCTATATCGATCATCGAGGGATTGGATCAGGCGATAGGTGGAATCATTCTCTTGCACGATCCCGACGTTCGTTTCCCCCCCGGATCGATTGAGGCCATGTTGGCCAAGCTTGGAGAAGCGGCGATCGTTGTAGCGAATCGTACAAAATATCCGACAATTTTGTATGCTCTCATGAGCAAGGCTTTTCGGTGGATCATCAGTCGACTTCTCTTGTCTGCCGCCGTTGATATCCGGTCGGGATTGAAAATGTTCCGTCGTTCCCTGCTGTCGTCACTCCGCTTCGATCCTGAATTTGATCCTCGGCTGGGATTCGATGCAGTATTGCTCTATCACGCACAGCGCGTCAAATGGACGGTCACGACGGTGCCCATTCAGTACACGCGTCCTGCGTTCGGGCACGGATTTATTGCGTCGGTCCTGACACGCATTTCGATCGCCCTTGGTGTTGTCCTTATCAAGATTTCGCATATCCTCCGCGTTATTTTCCCGTTCATGTATCCCCCTGCTCCTATCGAATATTTTAGCGCCGGTTTCACGAACGTGAACGATTATCTTTTCCTCACCAGTGCACAAAGCGCGAAGGGGCATGTTACTCGCGAGACTTTTTCGCTTATCATCACGACGATCGTCCTGTCCCTTCTTCTGCTATATGGCATTTCAGTATTGTTGCATGTTTCAATATTAATGGTGATCGCTACAGGAATTTCAGTCATGTATATCTCGCTCATTTTGTTCAATGTCGTGATGATTTCCCATTCGCGACATGCGCCGGAAGATGCGATCGAACCTGAGGATTTGGCAGCAGTTACAGATGCCGAGCTACCTCTTATTAGCATCATGATTCCGCTCTATCAGGAGAAAGAAATCATCCCTCAAATTTTCCGCTATCTCCTGGATTTTGATTATCCGCAAGACAAGCTCGATATTATCTTTATTCTCGAATCGACCGATACCGAAACAGCTCAGGCATTTTTAGACATGCACCCACCTGCGCACTTCAAAGCACTTCTCTCACCGGACGTTCCGCCTAAGACAAAACCGAAAGCAATGAATGTGGCTCTAAAGGAGGCGAGGGGGGAGATCCTCGTTATCTTCGATGCGGAAGTCCTTCCCGAGCGCGATCAGCTTAAAAAGGCGTATATAACCTTCAAGAGGCATCCCGATGTTTCATACCTGCATAGTCAAATGGACGTCTATAACGCCAACTACAACTGGATTACGCGTCTGTATACGGGCGAATTCTGCTATTTCTACCATTACTTTTTACCAGGAGTGATTGCTTCGAATTATGCGATTCCTATCTCGGGTCATAGCACGTATTTTAAGAAAGAGGTCGTGGAAAAAGTGGGTGCGTGGGACGCCTACAATGTGGCAGAAGATTGCGATATCGGTATCCGCATTTATCGCAAAGGGTTTGGAAGCGGGCATCTTCTAAATTCTCATACATGGGAACAGTCGACGGTGACCATTCCGACATTAGTGCGGCAACGCACACGTTGGATTCAGGGATTTATCCAGACAGCGATGGTTCAGCTTCGGTATCCGTTCCTCCTTAAGCGGGAATTGAAAACATGGAGAAATTTCCTTGTGTTCATCGTGCTCGTACCGGGCAATGTTGTTGCGAATATCTTGAATGTTCTCCAGTGGTTCCTATTCATCTTCTGGCATCTGACGCATGCACCGTTTCTACAGGTTGCGTATAACGGCGCGACTCTGTACCTCGCCACGTTCTGTTTTTTCATGGGTAATTTCTTCTTCACCTTCTTCTCAATGTATGCGCTCTATATGCGCAAACACTATTCTATCGTTCCATGGGCAATGTTTGCATTCGCATATTGGGTCCTTCTGGGAATAGCAACGATTCGGGCCACAATAGAATTGTTTATGAACCCGTATAAATGGGAAAA
>CAYQJY010000007.1:0-19637 GCA_964418005.1 uncultured Candidatus Peribacteria bacterium | reverse complement strand
TCTCGAAAAAAATTAATCCTCGAGAAGCCAAATTGTCCGTCACCTACACAAAAACTTCAAATGATAATTTTTTGTACAATGATTATTCCAGCACTGTTTGAATCGATGAAAAGGAATTTTTATGTACAAACACTCTTCCGGCTCAGTACCACACCTTCTTCCAGCCCATCATGAAGGAGAACACATTCGCGATGAGACTGAGAATGGGACCTGCGATAAGCAACGCGACGACGATCGGCCATACCGGCGAGAGGATTGGCAGTCCAAAGAGGTACGCACCAACAACGTAGTCGATGCCGTCGATCACGGGGAATGCGCCACCTGGAGGAATGCCCATTTTCCTCTTAAAGAAACTTTTCACAGCATCTCCGACGAGCGCTCCGAGCGCAATGAGGAAACTCCAGAGGATCCACGCGGGCGCGTTCACGGCGTTGGACCATGGTGTCACCGCTATTTGCAGGTATCCAACGAGCACGCCAACGACCACTCCGCCGATCAGCCCCGCCCACGTCTTGTTCGCACCCAAGCCAGCCTGCCAGATCGGCAGGCGTATCTTCGGGAAGAACGGCATCTTCGCGATGAGAACCGGGGCGGCATTCGCCGCAAGTGCTGGGAGGTAGAGCCACAGTGCGGCTGCGAGAGCGTTGAGGGGAGCATACATATCAGGACTTAGGAGAAGATGAACGGAAAAGTAGAGGGGCACATTCGACGAAGTATTGGATCGTTCCGACAATACCAACTGCCGCAGCCGCGAGCATCAACCAGAAGGTCGTACCAAACACACGATCGGCCCATGAGGAAGCCAAGAATGATGCAAAGAGTGTATTGCCCCATGTTGTGAGGCTCTGTAATTCGACGATGGAGATGAGGACGAGAAGGAGACCGATCGAGAGCATCTGGAAGAAGGACTTCCACTTGCTGATCATGTTGGCAGGCATCGAAATCCCCTTCCCAATCGAGTACGCGCGGAAGCTGTCGGTCACGATGTCGCGTGTGAAGACAAGAAGAAGTAACCACACCGGATAGACGCCGGCGGTCGTGAGGTACAAAAACGCGAGGTATACGAGCAACTTGTCGGCCAAGGGGTCGAGAAATGCACCGAGCTCTGTTTTCTGGTTCCAGGCACGCGCAAGACGACCATCGAAAAAGTCCGTCACCGACGCGATGATGAACAGTACGGCGGCAATCGTGACGTGGAACGGAATACTATTCTCGGCAACGAGCAGTACGCCTACGAGGGCAGCACACACAAGCCGAGAAGAAGTTAAAGCGAGTGGGAAGTTCACGGCCGCATGATAGCAGTTGGATCAGCTCACCGGAATCGTTGCCCGCTCCTCAAGATCCACGAATAGCACGGCATCAACGCCCTTCGAGATATCCAGGGAACTCGGAAGTTCGAGCGTCACGCGTATCGGAACGTGCGCCTCATCTCGTTTCGACCACAAGGTAAGCGAGTAATTGCACGGGAGCGGCGTCCCCGTCATGCGATCGACGAGCATGATCCCTGGGCACGCATCACCTCGTGTATACGATGAATCGTGCGAGAACCACGCACGCACACGTCTTTGCCGTGCATCGTACTCGAACCGATCAACATGCAGACCATCGTGCGACGGCACCTTCGCAGTACCCACTCGGAATGTGCCAACACCAGCAAACCACCCCGACGAATCCACCATCCCCCACGGACGCCATACGCGAGCCATCAGAATCCAGAAGCCGTGCGGCAACATTCGGTATGCGGTCGTCCAGAGCTTCGTCATGCTCTTCATAGGATCTCGATCCGGGAACCACGCGCGGAACATCTCCCCGAGCTTCTTCAGGCGGTAGAGGAATCGTCCACCGCCACCCCTTCGCGGGAGCGGAAGCCACGACTTCACCGTCCGCCAAAGCGCACTGCGCACCCTCACTTCAGCCAGCATCGAACTCGCAACGATCCCCTGCTTCGTCACAGATGCCGTGAAGCGCAGTCGATCGAGCGGCACTGGAAACGCCGTAATTTCGAATTGGCACGCCTTCGATTCCATGATCAATGTGCCGTCCTGATAGAACCCTTCGAACGCGAAGAAGAACGTCCGCGGTACAGGAATACCAAGCATCGGCTCCCCATCGGGACCGAGCCCAAACTTCTGGACACCCCACGCCGCAACCCTTCCTGTCGTAGGATCGTGACGAACAATCGCAACGTCAATCGCGAGACTTGCGATGCCAATCTGATCGAAGCTCGGGATAATTGCAGGAACGTAGATCGACATCTGTTCTATACGAAACGTCATGCCGTGAATCGGAGCGGGTTCGGCAACTGGTCGAACATCAATTGCGCAGTTTGTAGCCACATCGTGACGCTCTCCGTGCACAGCGTACGAAGCATTGATTGTTATGGGATACACCCCTGGATTCATCACACGCTCCGGCAGGAGATTCACCTGTGAGCCATCAGGCGTGATGAGTGCGCGACACGAACAATCACTGGGAAACTGCACTCGCAGCGACGCCGGATCGATCATTACTGGCACAGTGCTTCCGTTCTCACGGTGCACAATCTTCAGTGACACCGTATCCGCTGGAGCTACGCGCATCACAAGACCGTCGACCGCAACGGTCGACAACACTCCACCGACAGACACTGGGTACAGCCCGACGCCATCCCTTGGGTACGTCTCTTTCGGGCGAAGCGCGAGCCCGGGCATTCCCGCATGCGTCTTCGCGACGGTATAGGGCACGTAGATGATGTCACCGTTTGCGGATGCTGTAGCAAGACCGTGACGACCCAATGCAATCGAGGCGTTGATATTGCAGTACTGCACCCCTGGTACGGACCCTGCGAGCGTATTGTAGGACCAGCGGCACGCACCACTCGGTTCAAACGCATAGATTGTCCCATTGCCGCTGCCAACATACGCAAGGAACGGACAGGCTCCGTCGGGATCAGGGCCCAAAGAAACGCTACAACGCACGCTGTCGCCCGTGTAGAACGTCCAGCGTAGTGACGTCGTCGCAGGATCAATACAGTACACATTTCCATCACTTGAACCGACATAGAGAAAACCCTCGTCATCGATTGCAGGCGTCCCATAGATCGGCCCGCCCGTTTCCATCGTCCACTTCAAGCGACCGTTCTTCCCATCGAGCGCGTAGAGCACGTTGTCGAAACTCCCAACGTACAACGTCCCATCGGGCGCGAGCATCGGCGACGACACGACGAAGTTCTTCATGTTGCGCGTCCACTTCACCTTTCCCGTCTTCATGTCGAGCGCATAGAGGTGGAAATCGAACGAGACGAAGTACACGACCCCCTCCGGCGAGAAGCATGCTGCGGTCCATACGCAGCACCCTGTCAGCGTCCTCCAACGGATTTTCCCCTCCTGATCGATCGCGTAGATATGAAAGTCATCGCACCCGGCGTAGATCCAGCCGTTCGGACCCACCACGGCATTCCCTTCCCACCAGTAGATAGTACTCGGACTGAAGTGCGATGCTTCTTTCAGGAGGTCGAGATGCCACCGGACATTTCCAGCGGGGTCGAAGGCGTAGAGACCGTTGCCCGTGGGAACATACACCGAACCGTCTTCACCGATCGTCGCTGCAGAATCGATCACCTCACCGACCTCATGACGCCACCGCTCGCAGTTCCCAATCGGATCGAGCGCGTAGACGACGTGATCTGCGGAGCCAACATAGATCGTCTCATCGCTGCCGATCACGGGCGTCGAAAAGATAGCATTACCGGTACGGAAGTGACGGATGCCAAGGTCGTTTCGAAATTCAGCTTCCACCAGCATACGACCACGATTTTGGTGATCTCCACGCATCGAGGGCCACGCGGCAGTGTGAACTTGGCCGAGGGATGATGACTCCTGCATGGCGTGACATGGGAATGACTTCCTTTGTACGAAAACCGAACGTGTTTGACGACTCCGCTGGACTAGATGGCGAAGAACAGGCACACTTTTTAACGCTCTATGAAGCGCAAGAACCGCTTTGTGCACCGATCCAAGATTTCCGAAAAACGCTTTCGGACCTTCCTTCGGTGGTTCGCGGCGGGGCTGACCACACGCATCATTGCCAGGCGAACGAAACTCAACCGGAACACCATCAACAAACTTTCCCTGCAACTGCGTGAGCGCATGGCAGAGGACTGTGCCGAGAGCAATAGTGCCGTTATGAGGATCCGCGCTGGAGCTGCATTTTGGCGTTACGTCCGCATGCGCTTCCTCCGCATCAAGCGCGTGCACAAGCACCGAGCACACTTACACCTGAAGGAATGCGAATGGCGCTACAAACATCGCAAGGCGAATATGTACACAGCGATGCTCGCACTCGTGCGCAAGCGACCGCTGCGCTATTCCTGATGGAGTACACTACAAGGCCAT
The DNA here is from genome assembly GCA_964418005.1 of uncultured Candidatus Peribacteria bacterium. Taxonomy (GTDB): domain Bacteria; phylum Patescibacteriota; class Gracilibacteria; order Peribacterales; family Peribacteraceae; genus DALYDP01. The sequence goes on along the minus strand of CAYQJY010000007.1, from coordinate 15,264 downwards.
GAGACGCATCCTCGTCGTCTTTAATCCCATCTCGGGACTCACCTTCCTGCGACCGTCACGCGCGGCAATTCGGCGTGAGATTGAACGCCACAATGTACGTATCACCTGGGTCGAAACACGAAAAACAGTGGATGATGCACTGTGGCAGGCCGTACGAAAACCGTTCGAACGTATCGTCGTCATCGGCGGAGACGGCACGGTTCGCGATGTGGCAGAACTCCTGATCGAAGCCAAAAAGCACACGCCACTGGCCATTCTTGCTGCAGGAACAGGCAACATACTCGCGAATTCGCTCGGCATCCCCCTCTTCCCTCTGAGACGCGCGATCGATTTCGCCATCACAGCCCCTGCTGACCCAATCGACGTCCTCCTTGTGAACAAGAAACGTGTTTGTCTCATTGGCGCAGGACAGGGCTATGACACACTGTTTATCCAAAGTGCTCCGCGCGATCTCAAAAAACGCATCGGGTCACTTGCGTACATTTGGTCCTTCATTCGAACCTTCCTCCCCTACAGAGCAAAGAGGTACACGATCGTCGTCGACGGCAAGCGCTATCAGGTCATCGGCAAGCTCGTCTTAGCACTGAACATCTTCAGCCTCGTCGGTGTGCGGATCGAGCGATCGGTTTCGGCTCACGACGGTGTCATTGACGTCTTCGTGCTCAACCCACGAACCATCTGGGGTGTGCTGATGACGGGTCTTGGTTTTCTCTCGCGGCGGCCGCGCTCGGCAATCCCTCGACTCCTCACTTTCCGCGGCAAGCGGATCTCCATCCGCCAACGCAAAGGCAAAAACGTCCAAATCGACGGCGAGGTCTACGGTGATAAACACCTCGATATCGAAATTCTCCCGGAAGCACTCACGATGGTGCACCGAAAGCCGTTCGACGCACCACCGTCATCGTCGTACCATTGAAAGGTATGAACATTGTTGCGATCGTCGGCGGAATGAATAACCCCAGCAACAGCGAAACCCTCGCACGTGCATTCATGGATGGGGCTGGAAAAACGGGCGCAACGATAGAAACTTTCACCTTACGGGACAAAGCCATCGAGCCATTCACGCTGGAACGATATTCGCCAGCCGCCGTTGTCGAGCCTGATTTCAAGCACCTGCAAACAGCGATCGAATCCGCCGACGGACTAGTCATCGCGTCACCCATTTGGAACTTCGGCATTCCCGCCAACCTCAAAAACTTCATCGACCACTGCGGAGCATTCGGCCTCGATGCCGAGACACGCACCATCGGACAGTGGGGCGAAAAACCTTTCTATCTCATCTACACGGGTGGCGCTCCACACGCAGCGTGGACAGGCCTCTTTCATAAAACGACCTCGTCGGTTCCGACAGCGCTCCAATACTTCGGGGGCGTGCATGCAGGAACCCACTTCGAGCCTCGCTGCATGACGGCGAAGGGCGTATTTGGGCTTGTGGTCGATAAGCGACCGGAGTCGCTTGCTGCGGTACGAACGAAGGGCGAAGCCTTCGCGCGTCTCGTCCAGCACCATGCAGACACAGGAAAACTACCATTTCGTCTCCGCGCGAAGAGGCGCTTCTACCAGGTGGGGCAATACATCCAGCGGAAATTCTTATAGAACAATTTTTGTATACAAATTTTTTCGCTTCTATAAGGGCTGATCGGTAATCAGCGGTCCAAATACTTTTGCAGTGCTGACATCGGCTTAGCCTGTGCTGCATCACTGCTGTTTTCTGCATGCTTCGACTGCTCACGCTGCTGCACGGTTTCCGCTGAAGCATTCTTCTTCATCCGGTGATGACGATGCACATTGAGGAAGCGTCGGTACCCGCCCTCACCGTTCTCGAGGAAGTGAGCGACGCGTGTAACAGTTGTTGTGCTTGCGCCAGTCTCCTTGGCAACCTGACGATAGCTCAGGCCTTTTCCCAGTAAGCGAGCAACTTCCAAGCGTTCACTGAGCGCTTGCATCTCGCTGAGCGTCGCGACGTCGCGCAAGAAATTCGCCATGTCATTGTCGGTCTTGCACGAGCGTAATGCTGAGCAGAGTGACTGGAACCAGGGTTCCTTGCGCCAACTATCTTCGGTGAAACGTCGTTTCATAGGAAGCTGATCCTACACCAACACACACGGCTGTACCAGCGTAGTACTACAAGAAATCGGCCTCGGGCTGCCATCGCCATGAAGGCGCGAGATATTGCTCAAATTACCTATTTATTGTATAATACTATGAAATGCACACAAACATCCGCCTCGCGTGGCGTCGTTCCAAAAAGCCGATGCTCATCGGTCTTCTTGCGTTGGTTGCAGGGTCCTTCCTCGGCTTCCTCGTTCAAATCACCCAGGAACCTCCCCACTCGTGTCCATCGATGATGTCGATGCAGGCGCATTTTTTGCAAAACAAAACCAGCTTCGATGTGGCCTACCAATCCCCGACTCCTACAACCCCCGAACCACTTCGGCCTGCAGCTCCTGAGGAGCTGATCGTGAATATCCCTGAAGACGTCATTGCTATAGAGACAGAACCATCCTCACCATCGTCGTCGTCGTCTTCATCTTCATCGTCCTCCTCAGTCACATTAGAGGAATCATCGTCTTCATCCGTCGATGTCGTCGAGACGCTCTCGTCCTCAAGCCTGAGTAGTTCGAGTGTTGGAACAGCGACAGATTTTCCTGCGTTCGACCGTGCGATCATGCCGGTCTCTCGCATCCCGAATTGGGGCGCGATGAAGACACCAAAGGAATGGGACCGATCGTACGCAGAGATGAGTCGTGAGGATTTTGTTCCCACTCCGACGTACGTCATGAGCGATCTCACTGTGTCGATGGCATCCCTCAAAGAACATCGCGACGACCCGGAGACGATCCGCATCGCGACAGCGAAGCTCTTCTACTCCACGCGCTTCTTCGGTCGGTACGACCTCGATAGCGGTGAGTTCGAGGGCGATCATGCAGGCATCGACCTGAAACTTCCCGAAGGAACACCGGTCGGAGCAATTGCAGGCGGCCGCATCTCGCTCGTCGAAGCCACTACATCCGGCCTTGGTCTCCATGTGATCATCGAACACCGCACGGGCAGTGAAACGTTCTACTCGATCTACGGACACCTACAATCGATCACAGTGAACGAGGGACAAGACGTCGCTCCGGGCGACATGATCGGTCGCAGTGGCTCTACAGGCCGCTCCAGCGGACCGCACCTCCACCTGCAGATTGATCGCGGCAAGCCTGCTGACACAGCACACAACGTCTACTGGCCACAAGCAGCACCGTCACCAAGCGACGCAGCTCTGCATACGGTGCATCCGATCACGTTCATTGCGAATCACTGAAAAACGACGGCCCCAGAAGGGAATCCGTCGTTCTCGAGAAGCAAAGTGAAGTGGTTTAGTTCAGTGCCACGTCGGCATCCTGGCGAAGGGCATAGCCCGGCGGAAGAGCAATGTCCTCAGGCCCCTTCCACGTGAAGATAATGCCGAGGTCCGGATGCTTCCACGCGGTCTGCGTGTGGTAGTGGCTGCAACTGTAGGGAACTCCCTCGTCGTTCGTATCGGTATTCGAGCGAATGTCCTGCAATGTCGCCGTGCCGCGGATGCACTTGTTCCATGTGTCATTGCTCGAGACCGGGTACCCAGCTGCATCGAGGCGGAAGGAGACCGGCTCATACGTCTTCTGCACAGCGACTTCCGACTCCGGACAGAGACCGTCTTGATCCTCGAGGGCATCGAGGATTGCCTCTGGGCTGTGTGGCATGCGATTGGCAAGCTGCTCAGCGATCCACGGGAAAACCTCCTCGGCGTCATCGGTCAGGATCGCGCGGTAGATCGAGCAGATCCTGTCAGACTCTTCATTCGTAAAGATTTCCTCACCGGGACCACCGTAGGAACCTCCGGCGAAGTCACCCTCCTCGCCTCCGAAGAGGTCAATGAGGTTTGCGGCAACGTTCGTGCGGTGACCACGGTGTGAGCTATTCGACGAATCGCCGTCAGATGTGCTCCTGCTTCCACCACCGTTCGATGGCGTCGGCGGATTCGGCGTGCTGTCGCAAGCGTCACCCAGACCATCGTGATCGCTGTCCGTCTGGCTCGGGTTCGGAATGAGCGGGCAGTTATCGACGTTGTCCGGAACACCGTCATCGTCATCGTCCGTGTCTTGGTCTGCATCGCAGACGTCACCGATCCCATCCTCATCCGTGTCGGCTTGGTTCGTATTCGGCGTGATCGGGCAGTTATCAGGGCCAACGCACTGCTCCACCGGCTGCATCGAGCAAATCGGAGGCACCGGGGTACAGATCGGAGCACCGGGGATAAACGTCTCACCATCGAAGCTTCCTGGACCTGGAACACAGACGTCGGGCTGCGGAATGCAGACCATCTGCATCGTCGTCGTGCACGACTGGCCATCCGGTACGCCATCGTTGTCGTCGTCGCTATCGCACGCATCACCCTGTGCATCGTTATCGTGGTTCGCCTGGTCGGTGTTCGGCGTCTCGACGCAGTTGTCGGACGCATCAGGCACGCCGTCATCGTCCGCATCCGTGTCGACCGGACCTTCACAGGCATCGCCGATACCGTCGTTATCCGTGTCGGTTTGGGTCGGGTTGGCAACCAATGGACAGTTGTCGGTGCTGTCCATGATGCCGTCACCATCGGAATCGGTCAGAATATCACATGCATCGCCAATACCGTCGTTGTCCGTATCGGTTTGGGTCGGGTTGGCATTGAATGGACAGTTATCCGTACTGTCAGCAACACCGTCACCATCGGAGTCCGTGAGAGGATCGCACGCATCGCCGATACCGTCGTTATCCGTGTCCGTTTGTGTCGGGTTTGCCACGAGTGGACAGTTGTCCACGATATCCAAAATACCGTCGTCATCGTCATCGAAGTCATCGCCGCCGCCTCCACCGCCCGAGCCGCTCGTCGTTTCACAATCGATGAACGTATGCGTTCCATTGCCACCCGTGCAGATGTCCGTGCTTGCGCCACCGTTCAATGTGTCATCGCCATCGCCACCAAAGAGAATATCCGGACCATCGCCAGCCAGGATCGTGTCGTTGCCGCCTTCGCCGCTCAGAACGTCCGGGCCGTTGCCACCACAGATCGTATCCGCTCCGTCACCGGCATTCACAGCGCTCCCCTCATCCGGGGCAACCATCACGTCGACACCAGACGTTCCGTTCAGCTGTCCATTGAATGACGCTCCATCATCCGGCCCACCGTGGACGATGTCACTTTCCACCCAGATGGTCGCCGTGAGGCCGTTACATGACGGCGGCGCATCGGCACTCGCGATTTGTACGAGCTGCACGCTCGCACCAAGCGTGGTGCTTGCAACAATGCTCGCGATCGAGAGTTTCGCGAACGATTCCGTGACCAAAGTGTGAACGCGGGCCATAAAAGTGGAAGGGAAAATAGTCCATCATCGTAAACTCGTTTCCCTCCTTGCACAATACTCATAGAATATTTCACCGCTATAGTGCAGCATCCGTGCACTCACTCCGGTGAAAAGCTGTAAACCGAAGCCATTAAACAAGATTCTCTTTGAATACTTTTTATGTTCATATGTTTCTCCTCGTACCAAAGCCTGAAGGAGGCCACTAGTTGACGTATTCGTTTTCACTGATAAAGTATCACTCCTTTTTCTTCCCCCCTTTCCCCCTTCTCGTATGAACATCATGAGGAAACTGAAGGACTTCGTGAAACGGTATAGATGGTCACTCCTCCTCGTGTGTGTCGCTGGAGGGTTGTTCTATTGGTACGAACTGCGCCCAACGTCGATCTACCGTCAGTGCGCCGTGCAGGCATCGGTCGACGCCCGCACATTGATCCAGTCGAAGGCCGACATGGCAGGCGACTCGTCGCAAGGTGACGCCCTTCGGAAGTTGATTGAGAAGAACTTGTACCTCCGCACGGACTACGAATCGTTCGTTCTGAAGTGCTTGCTCCACTATGGATATCAGATCGTTCCGGTGAGCGATGAGAACTTCCCGGCAGACGCCGTCGACGCCGAGTAGTTCGATGCATATCGAACATAAAAAGAAGGGGCCGAAGCCCCTTCTTTTTGTACCAGTCACAACGGGAGATTACTGAATCTGATTGACCGTCGTGTTGTTGGACGAGCCCGCATTGATCGTCATGGAAGACGTGGTCGTAGCGGTACCGTTCGCTTCGGCGGCTTGGTTGCCACCGTTGCCAGCGACCTGGTTGATCGTCGTGTTGTTACCGGAGAAGGCGTTCTGCAGTGCGGACACACCCGTGAGAGCGCTACTCGTGCTATCCGAAGCCTGGTTACCGGTTCCACCGAGGTTCACCTGGTTCGTCGTCTGATCGTTCGACGAGCCGGCGTTCACTTCCTGCGTGGCGTTCGTCTCAGCCGTCGGAGCAGCACCCGAGTACTGGGCGCATGCACCACCGACAACCGTGCACGTCTGGAAGATGCCGACATCGTTCGTCGCACCGACATCCTGGTCGGCTTCGGCGATCGTCGCGGCCTCACCGGAGGTCGTGGAACCCTGGTTGGCAGAGCCACCAGCGTTCACCTGGTTCGTCTCCTGCGTGTTGCTGGAGTCAGCGTTCAGGTCCTGTGTGCCCGAGGCGTCGGCCGTCGGAGCAGCTTCGAAGTACTGAGCGCACGCACCGAAGGTGACGTCGCAATCCTGGACAGCCGTGAGATTGTTCTCAGCGGCAACGTCCTGATCAGCGCCTGCGACCGTGGCGGCCGAGGCATCGCTGGCAGAACCCTGGTTGGCATCGCCACCGAGGTTCACCTGATTCGTCTCTTGGCTGTTGCCAGAACCTGCATCAACACCCTGCGTTCCTGCGGCGTTAGCCGTCGGAGCAGCATTGCCCGCTTGGGCGACTGCACCGTGGTTAGCGCTTGCATTCTGCGTGAGGTCGATGTTGTTCACGGCAGAGACATCCTGATCCGCACCCGCAAGGGTAGCGGCGTCAGCGTCGTTGGACGCGCCCTGGTTGGCATCGCCACCGGCGTTAACCTGGTTGATCTCCTGAGCGTTGCCAGCAGCAGCATCAAGATCCTGGTTACCCGTGGCCGTGGCCGTCGGGGTCACCGAGAGATACTGCGCACCGGCGCCGTTCGTGAAGCTCAAGTTCTGATCGGCCTCGATGTTGTTTTCGGCCGAAACGTTCTGGTTGGCACCAGCAACAGCAGCTGCATCAGCATCGTTCGAAGCGCCCTGGTTGGCATCGCCACCAAGGTTCACCTGATCAACGGACTGACCGTTTGCAGCAACGGAACCGACACCCTGGTTACCCGTGGCGTCAGCATCCGCAGCGATGTCCATCGACTGCGCGCCCGCACCAACGGTGCCAACGAGCGTCTGGTCGACGTCCACAACGTTTGCAGCATCGATATCCTGGTTGCCTGCACCGACAGCCGTCGCAACTCCCGCGTTGGAGGCGCCCTGGTTGGCGTCGCCACCGACATTGAGCTGATCAACTGACTGGCCCTGGAGGGCAGCGACACCCACGGCTTGCGTGCCGCTGGCATCAGCATCGTTGCTGACGTCTGCGTGCTGCGAGGCAGCACCGACGCCCACTGCACTGACCTGTGTGACGTCCGCAGCATTCACGGCATCGACATCCTGGTTCGCCGCACCGACGGCAGCCGTGAGGCCAGCCTGGTCAGCGTCCTGGTTTGCGTCGCCACCGACGTTCGTCTGCGTGGTCGAGATCGGGCCGAAGGCAAGAACACCCACGACCTGCGTGCCGTCTGCATCTGCATCCTGGATGACGTCCGCATTCTGGTTGGCACTGGAGCCAACGTTGACCTGCGTCACACCACCAAGGTTCACAGCATCAATGTCCTGGTCACCGGCGCCCAACGCCACGGAGGCGGAGAGGCTATCGGCATCCTGGTTAGCATCGCCGCCGAGGTTCGTCTGATCGACATCCGTCGTATCAGCAGCAACCGCAACGACTGCCTGTCCGCCGTCGGCATCGGCCACCTGGACGAGATCCCCGTCTTGGTTAGCGCTGCCGCCAGCGTTCAGCTGCGTCACGAGACCAAAGTTGCCGGAATCGACATCCTGTTCACCAGCCGCCGTAGCGTCCGAGAGTGAGAGGTGGTCGATATCCTGGTTTGCGTCGCCACCGACGTTCGTCTGGTCGAAGTCACCGGCCGTCACAGCGGCACTCGTGACAAGTTGACCAGCGTCCGTGTCGGCAAGCTGGATGAGGTCGGCGTCCTGGTTCGCGGAACCGCCCAGGTTGCCCTGGACTGTTACACCAACGTTCGAGGAACCGGCATCCTGGTCGGCCAGCGTCGTGCTGCCGGCGACCGTTGCGACGTCCATATCCTGATTTGCATCACCGAGCAGGTTTGCCTGGTCGGCGTCGATCGCGGACGTAGCGGAACCAACAGCCACCTGAGCGGCGTCGGTATCTGCACCCATGATCGCGAGACTGTCCTGGTTTGCGCTGCCACCGATGTTCGTCTGAACACCGACGTGCAGGTTACCTGCGCTGACGTCCTGACCAGCAACGATCGTGTCCTCGGCGAGAGCCGCGGCACCGAGTTCCTGGTTGGCATCACCGAGGATGTTGGCCTGCGTGAGATCCTGGGTGGCAGAAGCGTCACCGAGAACCACCTGCGTGCCATCAGCATCTGCGCCGATGAGCGACACAGCACCTTGATTGGCCGAGCCACCGATGTTCGTCTGCGTATCGATGGACGTGGTGCCTGCGGTCACACCCTGACCAGCAAGGATCGTGTCGCTCGCAGCAGCGAGAGACTCGATCTCCTGGTTGGCATCGCCGCCAATGTTCAGCTGACCAGCGACCACAGCCGTAACGGCCGGGCCGACGATCACCTGCGTGCCATCAGCGTCTGCACCGATGACACCGAAGACATCCTGGTTGGCGCTACCGCCGACATTGACCTGATCAGCAGAAGCATCATTGGCAGCAACCACGCTCTGCCCAGCGACGATGAGGTCGCTCGCAACGGCGAGGTTACCAAGCTCCTGGTTGGCGGAACCACCGAGGTTCGCCTGACCAAGAACATTCGTGGAGCTGGCATTGCCCGTGATGAGCTGCGCTGCATCGTGATCCGCGAAGAGCACGAAGAACGCGTCCTGGTTCGCAGGACCGCCGACGTTCGTCTGGTCGATGTCCGACCCATTGAACGATACGCCCGTCTGACCGGCGAAGATAATGTCAGAAACGAGAGATGCATTGCCAAGTCCCTGGTTGGCGGAGCCACCCAAGTTCGCCTGGCCAAGCACGTTCACACTGGCAGCATTGCTGTCGACTGCCTGAAGCGTGTTCCCAACGGCGATACCGAGAACGCCAGCATCCTGGTTCGCAGGACCGCCGAGGTTCGTCTGGTCGACATCGATGTCGTTGGCCGTGACAGAAAGCTGTCCGGCACCAACGCCCGAGAGGACCGCTCCGCCATTGAAGAGGCCCTGGTTCGCAGAGCCGCCAGCATTGAGCTGACCGATAAGCGAGACATCCGTCGCATCTGCGCTGAGGACCTGCGCAGCGTCGCCGAGAGCCAGCGCGTTCACAAACGCATTCTGGTTACAGACGCCGAGGCAGGTCTGGTTCACGAGGATATCGTTGAACGTCGCGACGTTCTGGATCGAGTTCAACACCGTCGTGACGAAGAACGTGTTGAACACGTCCTGGTTTGCCGGTCCGCCGAAATTCAGCTGACCGATGGCCGTCACGCCAAGAGAACTGGCGTCAGCGACGTGCAAGACGTCGGATACAGCGCCCGCGCCGACATCGACCTCCTGGTTTGCGAGGCCTGGGCCGGCGATCTGACCGACACCGATCGTGTTCAGGGTGTCCACCCCGATCGCGGTGTCGAGTTCCGTTTCGGCGCTCGTGCTACCGAGGACGCCCTGGTTCGACGGGCCGCCGATGCTCACCTGACCGATACCGGTCACGGATGAGGCATCTGCGCCGCCGAGGATGGCGACATCGGAGAGCGCTCCAGCATCGACTTCGACGTCCTGATTCGTCAGGCCAACGCCGAGTTCAACCTGCGCAACGCCGACAACGTTGTCAGCGTTCAAGGCAGCCGCGACACCCGCGACGGTGTTCGCGTTATCCGCGTAGAGAGCGGACTGGTTCGACGGACCGACTGCAACCTGGCCGATTGTCGTGCCATTCGTTGCGGACGAACCGAAGAGAGCCCCGACGAGCGTTGCAGCAAGAGTGCTGACGACGCTCGATTGGTTCGCCGAGGCGGTCGTACCGACCCCGAGGGACAGAACCATGGCCGCCACGACAGCCGCGGCAAGCGTCGGCTTCGAAGGCAGTAATCTGGGCAAAAAGCTCTGTTTTTGTGTATTTTTCCTCCCCTTGTTTGTGAGGGTGGACTGATACATACAGAAAAGAGGGTTAGGAATTAATTACCATCCAACACGTATCAGCCAGTGAAACAATTACACAGGAGGCCTTGCGCTCTTTCCACAGAGGGCAGGCTTTCGAGATTTGACACACAGACCCGACATAGATCTAGCTCTATCTCTAGCGAAAAATATAATTTGAGAAGCGAGCACATTTTTTGTCTAGTACACGTTCCGGCCCGCCCGCGAGATCTTATCCGTCAAGCGCTGCATTGCCCGATGGAGACGCACCGAAACGGTATTCGGGGTCAGACCTGTCTGTGCAGCAATATCTACTGGGCGAAGTCCGTGGACATAGCGCATCACGAGCAAGCGGTGTTCGTTCTTCTTTTCGCTCGAGAGCAGTACTTTCTCGACATCCAGGGACTGTTGGACCGATCCGATCGTCTCCTGGCCCGGATCAAACCCTTGCTCCTGCAATTCATTGAGGGAAACACTCTTCTTCTTGCGCTGGAAATCGGTGACGAGATTTTCAGCAACCTTATAAAGGAAAGATTTCAAATCCGTGACTGTATTACCCTCGCAGAGATACTCCCAGGTCCGCAGAAAGGTTTCTTGCATCGTATCCTCCGCCTCCGCCGCATGATGAAGCTTGCCTTTGCAATACGCGAAGATCCCATCAGCATGTGCTTCATACGCTTCTTCGAACCGTCCGGTGGGATGGGAGGTATCGGACATAAAAAACGCAAAAGGAACGGATGGTAGCAGTAGAGTTCAACCATGGAAAGCGCACGGCGCTCCAGCGAAGGCCTTCCATTAGCCCATCGCAGCGCCTTGCGGAAAAATCACATCCAACACCACAGCGCCATTACGCCCCGACCGCCTTCAGCGAGCGATATATCCACACGGCAGCATCTGCACGCACCACATCCGCTCCTGGGCTGAACGATGACTCGAGGATCAGCTTCAGCTCCATCGCCTTGCGGATGTACGGCGTGTACCACTGGCCGTCCTTCACCCCGGGAGGCAATGCCGCTGTCGAATCGAGCGAAACTCCCATCGATGCCACGATGATCTTCATCGCCTCAGCTTTCGTGATTGTTCGCTCTGCATGGAACATGCCATCGGGATAGCCCTGAATCCACTGAAGGCGTTTCGCAGCGCAGACGTAGGGTGCAAACCATTCATTGTGAACATCTGGGAAGCAGTTCGTCTCACCATCCATTTGATCCACATGCAACCCACCAACGAGGAGTTTCGCAAATTCGGCACGATTCACAGTCTGATACGGCTGAAACGAGCCATCGCTATAGCCACGAACGATGCCGCGGCGCGCGAGGTCCATGATCGCGGTGAAACCGTAGTTCCCTTCGATCACATCGGGGAACGACGTCACGATTGGTTGCGACGAAACAGAGGATGACGACGCGGAACGAACAGACGCTGCGGAACTTCCACCTTCTCGGTAATACACAGCTTCCTGTCGCTTCTCAAATTCGTCCTCGCGCATCGGATTCTCACACACCATGCCGGCACTGTCGCGCCAGTCGTTGTGACATTCGTTCTCGTGCGAGAAATACGGATACTGTCCGACCTCTTCGCATGTATACCCTTCGCCGACCGCAACATCGAAGAGCATCATGTAGTACGGCTCGCAATACAGCGCTGTGAGCTCATCGGTACGACGCGTCATGTAGTCGGTCTGATCCGACGCCTTGAACGATGAAAATGGTTCGTGTTCGACGATGATATCGATGATGTTCAATCGTTTGTTAATTTCCACAACGCCTCCGAATGGTTTTCCGTTCACATCCTCGCAGACTTTCGAACCGCTTGCATACCCAACGCAGAAAAATGTGTAGCAGTTGTATCCCAGTTCAGCGACTTCACCATCCTTCACGATCTGGAACGGATAACACCCGAAGCGTTCGTAAGACTGCCGTATCGAGTACTGCTCCGGTGTAATCGATGCAAGTTCGCTGAAGTACACGATGGACGCAGAGCTGTAGGAAAGAGCCTCCATGATCCGGTCATCGTAATCGTGGAGTTTAAAATCGGAGAAGAGATAGACCTTCGCCGACGCGGGAACTGCTACGAGCGTGAGACCAGCGACTGCAAGAAGGGACAACGACCAACGTCGAATGTGCATCGGAAGGTGGAAGAAACATTCGATACTATAGAAACAATATTCTGAAGCGTCAAACAATGTAGAAACATTGTTCAGAAGCCAAAAAATTGATCTCCTAGCGACGATTTCTGCGCCAGTACAGCCACCCGAGGAAGAGGGCAACACACGCACCGATCACGACTTCGAGGAGCCCTTCGATGCTATCGAACCCTTCGACCATCGCGCGGTAAGCTGCCACACCGCTGTACCCGACGTAGAGATAGAAGAAATCACGGACAACCGTACCGACGATCGTCGCAATGAGGTACGTGAAAAATCCAATGCGCAAACTGCCACACCCGATCGAGACGACCGCGCTCGACATAATCGGCAGTGCGCGAAGGAACGTCACCATCGCGAGATCTTTCACACCACCGTCGAGTTTTGCTCGGAGACGCTCAATGTCGTCGTGCTTCACACCAAAAAATTTGCCACATGTATCGACGAACAGGACTCCGACAAAGTACGACACGCCGTATACGAGAATTGCACCGAGCGTTTTACCAGCAGCACCAATACCTGAGAGAACGAAGAGATACGCGAACGGGTGGCCCTGCGCGCGTGCAAGCGAGCCAGCAATCGTCATCACGATCGGCGAGGGAATCGGCGCTACTACCTCCTCAACAAACGATCCGACGAACGTGAACGCCTCGACGGACATCGAGGAGCTCAGGCCAGTCAGCATGGACGTTGCTTGGTCGAACATACTTACGACCGCGAAGGCGTGACACCAGCGCGTGATTCGATGATCTCATCGGCAACGTTGCGCGGAACCTTGGCATAGTGACCCGGTTCCATCGAGTAGCTCGCGCGGCCCTGTGTCTTGCTACGGAGGTCCGTGGCGTAGCCGAACATTTCGGAGAGCGGCACTTCGGCAGAAACAACCTTCGCCGTTCCACGCTCTGTCTGACCAAGAATGAGACCACGGCGCGAGTTGAGGTCACCCATGACGTCGCCAAGGTAACTCTCGGGGCATGTCACTTCCACCTTCATGATCGGCTCGAGAATGACCGGATCGGCTTTCTTCGCGGCCTCTTGGAAACCGATTGAAGCGGCCAATTTGAAGGCCATTTCGTTCGAGTCGACGTCGTGGTACGAACCGTCGAGCAGGTCGACTTTCACGTCCACGACCGGGAACCCGGCTTGAATACCGCGGGTCATGCCTTCCTGGAAACCCTTGTCGCACGGCGAGATAAACTCACGTGGGATGCGACCGCCGACGACCGAGTTCACGAACTCGTAGCCTTTGCCCGGCTCTTGCGGAATAAGTTTGAAAATGACGTGGCCGTACTGACCACGACCACCCGTCTGCTTCGCGTACTTGTGTTCGCCTTCCACTTCTCTACTGATCGTCTCGCGGTACGCAACCTGCGGCTTGCCGGAGGTCGTCTCGACTTTGAATTCGCGACGCATACGATCAACGATGATCTCGAGGTGGAGCTCACCCATTCCTGCGATAATCGTCTGACCCGTTTCATCGTTCGTGAAGGTGCGGAACGTCGGATCTTCTTCCGCGAGTTTCGAGAGTGCGATGCCCATCTTCTCCTGGTCGCCCTTCGTCTTCGGTTCGACGGCCATCGAGATGACCGGCTCTGCGAAGGAGATCGACTCGAGCTGGACCGGCTTGTCGTCTGCTGTGAGCGTGTCGCCTGTGCGCGCCTCCTTCAAACCGATTGCCGCACCGATGTCGCCCGCGCGAATCTCGGGGATCTCCTCGCGGGAGTTCGCATGCAAGCGAACGATGCGTCCGATGCGCTCGCGGTTACCCGTGCGCGGGTTGAGGACCGCCGTGCCCGTCTTGAGCACGCCGGAGTACACGCGGATGAACGTGAGGCGACCGACGAACGGGTCCGTCGCGATCTTAAATGCGAGGGCCGCGAGCGGCTCATCGTCGCTGGCGTGGCGCTCCGTGGGATTACCCGTATTCACATCCGTGCACTTGATGGACGGAATATCGAGCGGACAGGGCAGGTAGGCAGCGACCGCGTTGAGCACGAACTGCACACCAATATTCTGCAAGCTAGAGCCACAAACGACGGGGTAGATCTTGCCCGAGACCGTCGCTTTTCGAAGGCCCATGATGAGCTGCTCATCGGTGAGCGCACCATTCTCGAGGAACACGTCCGTCAGGTCTTCGTTTGCTTCGGCAACTTTCTCCATGAGAACCGCACGATACTCGAGGATATCGCTCTGCATCTCCTGAGGAATCGGCATCTCGACGATCTGTTCGCCCGTCTTCCCCTCGAACTTGAATGCCTTCTTCAAGACAAGATCGACGATGCCCCTGAACTCGTTCTCCTGACCTACCGGTAACTGAATCGCAATGGCCTGCTTGCTGAGGCGATCGTGAATCGAAGCGAGCGACATGTAGAAATCTCCGCCCGTCTTGTCCATCTTGTTCACGAACGCGATGCGCGGAACGTGGTACTTATCGGCCTGGCGCCACACCGTCTCGGACTGCGGCTCCACGCCTTGGGAACCGTCGAACACGACCACGCCTCCGTCGAGAACACGCAGCGAACGTTCGACTTCGGCCGTGAAGTCCACGTGACCCGGAGTATCGATGAGGTTGATCGTCAAATCTTGGTTCGCAGGACCTTCGCCGGGAACCGGCGCGTGCCAGTGACACTGCGTCGCGGCGGCGGTGATCGTAATGCCTCGCTCCTGTTCCTGCTCCATCCAGTCCATCGTCGCCTCACCCTCGTGCACTTCGCCGATTTTGTAGTTCTTGCCCGTATAGAACAGGATGCGCTCGGACGTCGTCGTCTTTCCCGCATCGATGTGGGCAATGATTCCGATAT